>JACIWY010000158.1 GCA_014360745.1 Chloroflexota bacterium | reverse complement strand
TGGGTATCAGGTCATCGGGGCCGTATTTGGCCCATTTGGTCGCGTAGGGTTCCTCCCCCTTGAGAGCGCGAGGGAGCACATAGTTCTGGATGAGCTGATAGTCCCAGTAGTGCTTGTGGGGCATGGTGGCCGTCTCATAGATCCAATCGATCAGTTTTTCCTTGGTGTCGAACCCGCCACGCACCACAAACTGGTTGGCGGTGATCGGATCGAGCATGAACGTGGGCGGGCAGTGCGGGTTGAGCCCGCGCAGCAGATACTGCACATGCTCGCGCCAATAGGTCTCACGCAGGCCCAGCAAAAAGGCGGTGGCCCGGTTGCCGCTCCAAACGCTCACCGTGCTCTCTTCGGGCTCAAAGCCATGTTGCACATGAAAAGGCTCCCAAGGGCTGCGCTCTTCGTTTTCGGCGAAACAGAGCGAGTTGTAACCATAGTTGTTGCCCATGGAGCCCAGGTAGGTCAACCCCGGCACCGAGCCCCCTTGCAGGTTCTGGGAGAGCAGGCCATAGGCGCGCCCAATGGTCGCGTTGGCGTGGTTGTAGGGCCCCAGAGCCCCGGTGCCCCAGTTCATGCCGATCTCGTGACGTATGGGGCCGTTGACCATGCACATCGCCGCTGCCGATGACGTGGTGCTGGGGCGAGCGGTGACCTCGGTGGCGGCCAGGGCCAACACCACGGGGAAATACTCGGGCTTGCAACCGGCCATGACGGCGTTCACGGCTACCTTTTCCACCGTGTACCACCAGGCCTCGCGGGTGGAGGTGGGACGCATACGGCCCACTACCTCGTCTGGCTCGTGCATGGTGTAGGAGAGCATGGCCTCCACCCGCTCCACCGTGGGCAGGATGATGGGCAGGCCATCGGTCCAACGCTGCTCCCAAAAGAGCTCGTGCAGCTCCTCCTCTGTGGCCGGTTCGAGAAAGCGTGGGGTGGAACGGTCAAAGGTGTAGCGTTTGGTCTCTTCTTCGGTGAGCGGTTTGGTCAATGCCTCGATGATCTCCTCCATCACCGGCCGGCCGGTGATGGGGTCGTTACCCTCGATGTAGGCGCGCAATTCTGCCGGAGATTTGCCCATAACGGGCTGGGGGACAAAGACAAAGCGCTGGTGGGGCATCCCCTCGGCATAGGCCACCTGGCGGATGGCGGGCTCAAAGATCTCGGTCTGGATGGAGGCGGTGGGCACGCCGTATTCGGATTCCAGGGTGATGCAATGCTCGGCGACCGCCGGAGCGCAGGTGCTTCAATGGCCCACGGCCATGATCGCCGCGCCTCGCCGGTCCTTGATCTCCTGCCACAGGCGCGGATCGTCCTCGGTGTAGACGCCGATCTTGCTAACAAAGACCGTTTCCACCTCGGGCATGTGCTCCTTGAACCAGGCCTCGATTTGCATCAGCAGCCGGTCGCCATCGTCAAAGCGCGTATCGATGAGGTAGACCGGATGGCCGATGAGGGATTCGTACCTGGGGGCCATCCCTTTCTGAGTGATCTGGGGCGGGTAGCCCCGTGGGTCATAGACGGTGAGCTTGGCCATGAAAGGCTTCCTCCTATTCTCGTTCCAGCTCGGCTGCATATATTTCGGGCTTGAGCACGCCCACAAAGCGCAGATTGCGATAGTTCTCGGCATAGTCGAGGCCGTAACCCACCACGAATTCGTTGGGGATGACAAAGCCTTGGTAGGCGATCTCGATGTCTACCTCGCGCCGCGAGGGCTTGTTGAGCAGGGAGACGACGTTGAGGCTGGCCGGCTGACGCACGCGCAGGTTGTCCATTAGGTAGGCCAGGGTGTGGCCCGTGTCGATGATGTCCTCCACCAGGAGCACGTGACGCCCGCTGATGTCCGAGTCGAGGTCTTTGAGGATGCGCACCACGCCGCTCGTCTCGGTGGCGTCGCCATAGCTGGAGACGGCCATAAAATCGATGGCGTGGCGGATCGTCAGATGGCGGGTGAGGTCGGCCAGGAACATATAGCCGCCTTTGAGCACGCAGACCAGGAGCGGATCTAGCCCTTCATAGTCCTCCGAGATCTCGCGTCCCAGCTCGGCGACCCGGCGTTGCAGTTCCTCCTCGGAGATCAACACCCGGGCGACATCCTGCATCAGCGGACTCATGGCCTACCTCCTCGATGGCAGCGGGCTTTTTCCCGTCTCGTGTCTCAATGGATCGCCGAGATGTTCTCGATGCGAATGAGGGAAAAGAGGCGGGAGTGGATGGGAGTCGAACCCACCAGGGCCGCTTCCGCAGCACCCCTCAACGGTTTTGAAGACCGCGGAGCCCACCGGGACTCATCCACCCCCCTGATCTATTTTAAGGATACTCTGAGGGGGGCGCCCTGTCAAAGTGAGACGACCCACACGAGCGGCGACGGGCCGAGCGGCCCGCAGCACTAATACCCCTACGGCCAGACGCTCAACGTAGGGGAAAGCGACAACTCTCCACGGCTCGCGGGGCCTTTAGGCCTTGGCGGCGAAGCGGGCCTTTTGCAGTTCGGGCCAGAGAGTCAGGCTGTGGCTAAAGGCATCGGCGATGAGCTGACGTTTGTTCACATCATAGGGTTGGATCTTGATGTTCAGGCCCTCGATGCGCGAGACGATATCCGCCGAATCATAGTTTAGCGTAATTGTGGGCAGGTCGCCCCGTTCGATGAGCTCACGGATCTGGCGGGCAAGCCCCCCGACCTGTTTGCAGGAAAGGATCATGCCCGAAAGGCCCGTGCCATATCGGCGTTCCATCCGCTCGTGGAGTAGCAACATGGCCAAGATGGCATCGTTGGCGTTCACCCCGATGATGACCGCATCGCCTGGGTTAAGCAACTGCTCGTAGCCAAAGTCGAGGCTCAACACCTTGATGTCGCGCACCAGGCCACAGGCTTTGGTTTCAAAATCCTCGGGCGCGATGATCTCCATCGCTGCATCCCGTTTGCCGGCGAAATATTCGGCGATGAGGCGCATGGTGGGCAGGCCCAACTCCGGCACCAAGGGCACATAGCCCAGGATAGGAGGGGGGGTGCCGCTCCGTACATAGTGCCCGTAGATGGGCGGAAAGATGTGTTGATAGTAGGCGTCGAGATAGTGCTGAATTTTATCGATCTTGGAGCCAAAGACGCCGTTGATGATGATGCCGTCGATGCGCGTGCCCATATGTTCGGCGGCCATTAGATAGGGGAATATCTGGTCGATGGTGCTGCCGATGCCCCCTCGCGCGACCATGATGACGAACACGGGCACGCCCATGTCGCGCAGCAGATTGATCACATCGGCGTTCGAGATCCCCGCCACCGAGCCCACACCCGGCTGGCCCGTACCCTCGACGATGACGATGCGCTTCCCCTGGCATACGTACTCGTAGGCTTCACGGATGCGCTCTAAAAACGCCTGACGCCCCGCTAGCGGATCGCCCTGGCTGGCTTCGTCGATGAATTCGGCCGTGACGCCGCTCTGCCATACCACCGGGCTGACCTTCTCATATCCATGGCAATCGATGCCCATCAAAGAGGTGATGAGCACGGCGTCTTTGTCCGCTTCGATGGGCACCCCATGTCCGTCCATCACTGTCAGGGTCTCCTGGCCTACCGGCTTGATATAACCGATGTCATGGACCGAATAGCCCAATTCATCCGACATCAATTTGCAGATGATGCCGATAGAGGTCACCGTCTTGCCGATGTCGCGATCGGTGCCCAGCACAAAGATGGTTTGTGGATAACTGGTGGCCATCAAACAACACTCCTTTGGACGGTCGTCGTCAAATCGGGCGGCGGGGCTTTCCTCAACTCGCCAGGAGCTGCGGGAATCCTTCGCTGCGTTTATAGTATCTCAGACGATGGATGACGTCAAAGAAGCTGTCGCACTCGGCGCTTGGCGAGGAAAGGCGGGTGCGCCGAAGAACTTTGTGCAATATCGCACAAACCGATTTGCTATCACTCCCTGACTTGAGTAATATGGGCCTTGTTTATCTTGTTCTGGGGGAGATACATGATGTTAGAGATGCTCTTTAATCCTCAATCCGTCGCCGTGATCGGTGCCTCGACCAACCCGGAGAAGCTGGGCCACGGCATCCTGGCCAACCTTATCGAGAGCGGCTTCAAAGGCGGCTTGTACCCGATCAATCCCAGCGCAGGCGAGATCTTGGGTCTGAAATGCTACCCGTCCGTCTTGGATGTGCCAGATCCGGTCGAGTTGGTGGTCATCGTTGTGCCGGCCAAATTTGTCGCCTCGGTGTTGCGCGAGGCGGGGCAAAAGGGGGCCAAGGGCGCCATCGTTATCACTGCCGGCTTTCGCGAGGCGGGCGAGGAGGGGATTGCCAGGGAACAGGAGATCTTGGCCATCGCCAAGGAATACGGGATGCGTTTGCTGGGGCCGAACTGCCTGGGCGTCATCGCCCCCTACGCCCCGATGAACGCTTCCTTTGCCGCAGGTATGCCGGAGCAGGGCTCCATCGCCTTTATGTCCCAGTCGGGGGCTCTGTGCACGGCCATTTTGGATTATGCCTTGGCCGAGAGCATCGGCTTTTCTCATTTTGTCAGCCTGGGCAACAAGGCCGATATCGACGAGGTGACGCTACTAAAGGCTTGGGGTGAGGACGAACGCTGTAACGTCATCATCAGCTATATTGAAGGCATCCGCGATGGCGTCGAGTTCATGAAGGTGGCCCGCGAGACGGCCAAAAAGAAGCCTATCATCGCCGTCAAGTCGGGGCGCACCGCCTCCGGTTCGAGGGCTGTCTCGTCGCACACCGGCAGCTTAGCCGGGTCCGATGCCGCCTATGACGCGGCCTTTAAGCAAGCCGGCGTCTTTCGCGCCAATACGGTGCAGGACCTTTTCGATCTTTCCACGGCCTTTGCCTATCAACCCCTGCTCAAGGGGAACCGTATCGCCATCGTCACCAACGCGGGTGGCCCGGGCGTCATGGCCACCGATGCTTTGGAGCAGCACGGCTTGGTGTTGGCCAAATTGGGGCCGGAGACGGAGAAGCTTTTGGCCAAGGCGCTCCCGCCGGCGGCCAGCATCCACAATCCGGTGGATGTTCTGGGCGATGCCAGGGCCGACCGTTATGAGAAGGCGATCTATGCTGTGCTGAACGACCCGGCCGTGGACGGCGTCATCGTCATCCTTACCCCGCAAACCTCCACGGACATTGTGGGCACGGCCATGGCCGCCATTCGCCAGAGCGGTGTGCATGGCAAGCCGATCCTGGGGTGCTGGATGGGCGAAAAAGAGGTTTCCAAGGGCATTCGCTTGATGGCCGAGCAGAATGTGCCCAATTATCCCTTCCCAGAGCGCGCCGTGGCGGCTTTGGGCGCCATGTATCGCTATCATCTCTGGAAGCAACACCCTGAAGCCAACTTTGAGACGTTTGAGGTGGATAAAAAGGCGGTGGCCGACCTTTTGAACAAGGTGCGCCAGGAGGGACGCCAAGCGATCGGCGACGCCGAAGCGCAGGATATTCTTCGAGCCTACGGCATTACCACCCCGCAGTCGGTCGTGGCTGCGACGGCGGAGGAGGCGGTGCGTTACAGCGCCAAGATCGGCTATCCGGTGGTGATGAAAATCGCCTCGCCCGACATTTTGCATAAATCGGATGTGGGCGGCATCATCGTCGGGGTCAAGAATGCGGAGGAAGTGCGACAGGCATTCGATACATTGATTCGACGCGCCAAGGAGCATCAGCCCCAAGCGACCCTTTGGGGGTGTCAGGTCCAAGAGATGGTGCAGAACGCGCGCGAGGTCATCATCGGCATGAACCGCGATCCCCAATTCGGCCCGTTGGTGATGTTCGGTCTGGGCGGTATCTATGTCGAGGTGCTCAAGGATGTGGCCTTTCGTGTGGCCCCCATGACGCGCGTCGAGGCGCAGGAGATGATGGAGAGCATCCGCACTTATCCGCTGCTCAAGGGCGTGCGCGGCCAGCCCCCCGCGGATCTGGAGGCTATCGTGAACACTATTTTGCGCGTTTCGCAACTCGTCACCGATTTCGAGGACATCGCGGAATTGGATATTAACCCACTTCTGGTGCGCGAAAAGGGACAGGGTGCCGTCGCGGTTGACATGCGTTTGATTCTCAAGTAATGTAAGGGTTGCAACCAGCTCAGGGCAGCGCAAGCCTCTCGTCCGTCGAGAGGCTTTTTGTTCCTGAAACGGTAACGGCGAGTTGTGCCGGATGTCTTATAAGGGGAAAGGAGCGATCATGACACAGATTGTGGATATTCGGGCGCGCGAGATCTTGGATTCGCGGGGCAACCCCACTATCGAGGTGGAGGTGCAGTTGGCCTCCGGCGGGTTTGGTCGAGCCGCGGTGCCCTCTGGCGCTTCCACCGGCGCCCACGAGGCGGTGGAGTTGCGCGATGGCGATGGTTCTCGCTATGGAGGCAAAGGGGTGCTCAAGGCAGTGGCCAGCGTGAACGATGAGATCGCGCCGCGGCTGATGGGCCTGGATGCGCTTGACCAACTGGGCATCGATAACTTGATGCGCGAGCTGGATGGCACGCCGAACAAGGGCCGCCTGGGGGCCAATGCCATTCTGGGCGTGTCTATGGCCGTGGCCAAGGCGGCGGCTCATGCACTGGGCATGCCCTTGTACCGCTATTTGGGCGGCGTTTATGCCCATGTGTTGCCGGTGCCGATGATGAACATTCTTAACGGCGGCAAACATGCCGAAAATTCGACCGATCTGCAAGAGTTTATGGTCATGCCTGTTGGCGCTTCCTCCTTTAGGGAGTGCTTGCGCTGGGGCGCCGAGATTTATGCCGCGTTAAAAAAGGTGCTACACGACAAGGGAATGAACACCAACGTCGGCGATGAAGGCGGGTTCGCGCCTTCGCTCAGCTCCAACGCGATGGCCATCGAGGTGATCTTGCAGGCCATCGAGCGCGCCGGCTATCGGCCCGGCGAGGATGTATTCCTCGCCTTAGATCCGGCCGCCAGTGAGCTCTATCGGGATGGCCAGTACCACCTCCAACGAGAGGGGCGAGTCCTCTCTAGCGAGGAAATGGTGCAATTTTATTTGGATTGGGTGAACAAATATCCGATCATCTCCATCGAGGATGGCATGGCCGAGGACGATTGGGGTGGCTGGGTGGCATTGATGAAAGCCGTGGGCGACAGGGTGCAGATCGTCGGCGACGACCTGTTGGTGACCAATGTAGAGCGCGTGCAGCGCGCCATCGAGCTCAAAGCGGCCAACGCCTTGCTGTGCAAAGTGAACCAGATCGGCAGCCTCTCCGAGGCCATCGCCGCCGTGGAGCTCGCCCATCGTGCCGGCTGGGCCAGCATCGTCTCTCACCGTTCCGGCGAGACGGAGGATAGCACCATCGCCGACATCGTCGTGGCCCTGAATACCGGCCAGATCAAGACCGGTGCCCCGGCGCGCAGCGACCGCGTGGCCAAGTACAACCAGCTTCTGCGCATCGAGGAAGAGTTGGGAGAGACAGCCGCATTTGCGGGGATGGGCGCGTTCCGCGCGAAGCGATAGCGCCGGCCTAGAGGCACGGGGCATGCGCAGCCGCCAGGAGGATATCTCCTTGGCGGCTGTGGCTTGTTATTCCTTTTTCACCTCCTCCAACGCCGCATCGATCCCTATCTCGCGGCAACGAGATAACAGGGCGCGATGCTCGCCGAATACCGCGATCAGTTCCCGATCTCGCTCCACCTCGGCTGCGCGGATGAATTCATCCAAGGCAGCCAATGCCTCATCAGTCAAGAGCTCTGGGTGGGCCTTGAGCGCTTGGCCTGCGTCTTCCCAGGTCTCGGCCGAAAGCACGGCCCATAGGGCCTGAAGCAAGGGCGGGGCTTGGCCGGCATCGAGGGTCTGCTCTGCCTCATCCAGCATCATCTTTTGCCGGATGAGCAAGATCAGGTCCAGGTTTAAGAACACTCGT
>JACIWY010000157.1 GCA_014360745.1 Chloroflexota bacterium | reverse complement strand
TCGACGACCTTTTCCTTCTCGACCACGCGGGTCACTTCGACCACCTTGGGCTGGCAGGCTGCAAAGAGCGCTCCAGCAATGCCGACGGCAGCGCCCCGAAGCAGACTGCGACGGGTAAGCTTGTGACTATTCTGCTGTGCCATTTGAGTTCTCCTTTGACGCTCTGACTCCATTATGGAAAAATACTCTTATGGATGAGCTGATATAAAAATTCAAGACATATTTTCCCTCCTCTCCTTTCTTTATCCCGATTAGAGGCAATCGGCCTTTTTGTAACGATGGCCGAGGCAGATTCAGATCGGCGCCATCTGCTTGCGGGAAGCGGCCTCTTGGTGAGTACGGTACAGCTCATTCGCCACATCGCCCAGGCCGAGCGCCTGTAACCGCTCCCGCGTGGGCCAACCGGTCGCCGGATCCCATCCGCGCAGTTCATAATACTTGTCCAGCATGGGCCAGAATTGCTCCAGATCCAGGCTCACCCCATCGGTGAAAGCGGGGTGGGTGAGCGTCCGCGCGGTGTATTTGTCGATCGCCCGCGTGCGCCCGTGATTGCGCACGTCGATGGCCCGCAATAGGTTAAAGATGCGCTCACCGGCCCGATCCAGGGTTTTTTCGTCCATTTCGACGCCGGTGCAGGCCTGGAACAGCTTGGCCATCAGGGCCGTGTCGGCCACGTGGTCCTCGGTCAACATGGTGAACACCCGCGAGTGCTCCTTGTCGCACAACAGCAGCGACTCGACGACCATAGCCCGATCGTGGTGCCAGATAGCTGGGATCGCCTTGGTCTCCGGTTTGTTGTAGGTGAATGTCGGATCTGCCACATCGGGCTCGCCGTAGACGCGGGCGCACACCGCCTTGGCCTCCTCCATGGTCAGTGGGCCGCGATTCGGCCCGTGGATCGGCAGATAGCTGAGCATGTGTGTCGCGTAACCGTGGGTGGAGTCGCTGGCCGGATCGCGGGTGTCCACGCACCATTGCAAGATCGGCACCAGCCAGAAGGGGAAATAGATGTTGCCTCCGGTGCCCCAATGGGCGTTCCAATGAGAGGTTTGGCCGGCGCGTCGCGGATAGATGCGGTCGAGCAAAGGCGCGCCCGCCCCGCCAAAGAGGCGCTCCGCCGCGTAGCAAGCACCGTCGGCAAGCGCATCGCCCAATTCACCCTCGCGGAAGGCGATGAGGCGCAAAAGGCGTGCGAGCAGCTCGCCCGAGACCGGCGCGGTGTCGGCGCGGTAGGCGAGCGGTTTGTCGGGCACCGGCAGGGGAATGCCGTCGATGGCTTCGAGCAGCCCGTGCTGCTTGCACATCTGCAACCAAGGGATGATGCCAAAGCCGATCTCCCAACCGTTCAAGCCATAGTCCGCGGTGATCGAGTATCCCTGTACTTGGGCGCGCAGCTCGGCGGGATAGCTGTAGCAGAAATGATCGCCGGTGTAGCTGCCGGCGCCGAAAGCGGCCGGTACTCCCATATAATGACGGTTGCCGCACTGGGTAATGCAGAAGCCGCACTTGCGCTGGCGAAAGGGGAGTGTAGCTTGTGGGGCATGGTTACCCCCTACTGGCCGGGGGTTTAGCGGTGGCCAATTGGGACGTTGGCCCTCACGGCTGGCCTGTAAACAGAGCGTCAACATCCGCTGTGGATCGGCCACGCGCACACCGCCGGTTCCACGCACGGCGACGGCCTTTAGTTGCTTGCTGCCCATGACGGCACCATAGCCGCCTTGTCCTGCCGCATTTCCCGTCTCGGTCTGGATGCAGGCGATGCGACACAAATTCTCGCCGGCCTGCCCACAGGAAACGACGCGCGTCTTGGCCCCATGCCGTACGCGCAACATCTGGGTGACCGCCAAGGTGCCGTGGCCCCAAAGATCGTCGGCCGGGCGGATCTCGGCCTCGCCGTCGTGTACCCAGAGATACACCGGCGCGTCGGCGCGACCTTGTACAACGATGCCGTCGAAACCGGCGTACTTGAGCTCGGCACCCCAATGGCCGCCGATGCCCGAGCGGGAAAAGATCGAGGGCTTTTGCTGAGGCGCGATGCCGGCTACCACCACCCGCCCCCCGCCGGAGGCCAGCGTGCCGGTGAGCGGGCCGACCATCAAGAACAAGAGGTTTTCGGGGTCGAACGGCCCGACACCGGGCCGCAGCTCATTCCAGGCGATGCGTGCGGCGATACCCAGCCCGCCGATGTACTCGGGCAGATAGGCTCGGGTATCCTCGCTCCAGATACGGCCTGTAGAGAGGTCGATGCGCAAAAGACGGCCCGTCCAGCCGCCAAGTTCGCTCATAATAAGGGTCACCACCTCTTTAAAACGCGGGAATGGCTCAAATACGATTCATGCCATTTTATCTCATCATAGCGAACCCAAGGGCGACTTATCAAGACCTACTGAGACCTGTTTGTGCCCACTTTGTGACCGCCCGATGTGCAACGGAGAGGAAATGTGTGTATACTTTTTTGTGCATGCTCAGGCCGATCCCCAAGCCCAAAGCGGTGGAATACACGTGGATCGCGAGACCTTTCGTCAACAAATAGAGCAGGCTCTGGCGCATATCCGCGACATTGTCATGTTGCGCACCATACCTCTGGGCGACTTATTGACGCCTGGCATCCCGCCGGATCGCAGGGGATGGGAGCTGTCGCGCCGCTTGTTAGAGCTTATCGGTGAATTGCGCCCTGATGACGGCGGTGACGAATGGGTTCGGCGCCGCTACGAGCTCTTGTTGTTGCGTTATGCGAACGGTCTGTCGCCCGACGAGGTCGCCGAACGTCTCTGCATCAGCCGGCGCCATTTTTATCGACAGTTGACGCGCGCCTTGGACGAGTTTGCCGATTTCTGCTGGGCTGCCATTCGGCAGCGCGCAGAAACGCCCTTTCCTCAAACAGCCGATGCCATGAGCGAGGGGGCTATCCTACAGCGCGAAGGGGCCAAGCAGCTTCAGTCGGAGCGTCGCGCCCGGTTGAGCGAGGTCGTCGGAGCGGTCCATTCGGTTCTAGGGGCGCTTTTGGAGAGAAAGAACATCGCTTGGCAATGCGCTCTGGCACCGGAAGTTGATTCGGTCGCTCTCAATCCCGAGATTCTCAAGCAACTTTTGCTTGCTCTATTGGGGCCGATCCTTGCTCAACAAGAGCTATGGCGTATCGAGATCGCCTCGCGATTCTTGGGCGCGGAGGCCGAATTGACATTGGTGGCCTTGTGTGCCCAAGGAAAACCGCTGCCCTTGGAAGAGTTGGAGAACAAACCTTCGGTGCGCCTGGCCACCATGCAGGGTGCCCGCGTATCGGCAGAGAACTTGGGGGAAGGGCTACGTTTTCGTTTGTTACTACCCGTAGATAATCCACGTACCGTTCTGATCGTCGATGACAACGAAGAGGTATGCCTGCTCTTCCGCCGCTATTTGTCGAACGCCGGCTATCGCGTGCTCACGGCGCAGACCGGCCAAGCTGCTCTGACGTTGGCTCGGCAGCATCGCCCCTATGCCATCACCTTGGATTTGATGATGGATCACGAAGATGGCTGGGACGTTCTACAACAGCTCACCCATGATCCGCTCACCATCGGGTTGCCGATCATCGTTTGCTCTGTGTTAGAGCAGGAAGAACTGGCCTTGATGTTAGGCGCCACAGCCTTTCTCAAAAAGCCGGTTATGGCCGCCGAGCTGTTGAAGGCATTGGCAGCTCTGGCCGATCGGCCATCGGCGGCGCCAGTGCCGTGAGCCTGCTCAAGGTCGAAAGCAACATATCCAGGCTGCCTACAAGGCGCTCGGCGTTTACCGGCTCCATCAACCACAGGCGCACTTCCCCCGCCAACGGCTCTTGCGGCTGTAACGCATCTTGGCCGGAGATGATCACAACGGGCACGTCGTTGCCTTGGTGTTGCAGCTCCTCCAGGAGGCGATATCCATCCATCACCGGCATTACCAGATCGAGGAGGATCAAGTCAACACGTCGTTCTGCCAAGCATTGTAATGCTTCTCGCCCGTTCCGCGCCGTTGTCACCCGATAGGGCCGGGCGGTATCCTGCAAGTAATGGCTCAACAGGCGCAAAAGGTCCTCGTCGTCATCGACCAAGAGCACATTTTGAACTCCTTCGCCCTGAGCGCGCAGCACATTGAGCAACTCTTCGCGTAAAATCGGCTTGGCCAGGTAGCCGCGTACCGACGGCGCGATGCGTCGTCTCTCGTCCGAGGGCATCGGCGCGCTGAGCAGGTAGGGTCGGGTGACCAATCCGCGTTGCTCATTATGGTTCAATTCGGCGGCCAACTCATCGAGAGCCTCATCTCCTAGCGCAGCATCTACGAGGATGGCTTTGGCCTGTAGAGTGTTTACGTGTTGCAGGGCAGTCGCTCGATCGTGGGTTACAATCGCTCGGTGCTTCTCCATATATCGAGAAAAGAGCCTGCCTGCGGCCAAACTTTGCACCCAGACCACGACCGGTGGACGTTCTTTAGGTTTTGGTGTTACGGGCGCCCTTTTGTGGGATACATCGTAGACGGTGGCTTGATGCATCAGTGGCAGTTGAAAACCGAACGTGCTGCCCTGGCCGGGCACACTGTGTACCCATATTTCACCGCCGTGAGCCTGCACAAAACGTTTGCTAATAGCCAGCCCCAATCCCGCGCCGCGATTGCGGCTATCGCTGTGAGGGAGGCGCTCGAATTCCTGAAACAGGCGGGCTTGATCCTCGGGCCGAATGCCCGGCCCTGTGTCGGTTACCTCACAGATGGCCCAATCATCCCGGCGAAATAGGCGCACGGTGATGCGGCCCTGCTCCGTGTATCGTGCCGCATTGCTCAGCAAGTTCAATAACACCTGCTTGATGCGCGTGCGATCCAGGTAGGCTGGGGGCATCTCGGTATCTAGCTCGGCGATCAACTCCAAGCTGCGCAGGCGCACCAGGCCCTCCACAATGGTCAGCGCCTCTCGTACCAGGCTCACCATATCGGTAGGCTCGGGTTGGATGGCCATGTGGCCCATCTCCAACTCAGACAAGTCTAGCACATCGTCGACCAGGCGCTGAAGGTGCTGCGCGTTGCGATAGACGACCCCCAAATCCACCAAAAAGGCCGGTGAAAGTACCACCCCTTGGTAGGCCTCAGGTGTTGTGTACATGACCTGCGTGAAACCGACGATCAGATTCAGTGGTGTGCGCAGCTCATGGCTGATGCTGGCTGCAAAGCGGCTTTTGGCCCGCCGGGCTTCCTCGGCCTGCTCACGGGCTTCGGCTAAACGCCGGTTCATCATGGCCAGGCGTTCATTAGCTTCGTCCATTGCTCGTAGAGTGCGATTTAGCTCGAGCTGTCGCTGTTGTAATGCTGTGGTCAACTCTAACGCCCGGCTGATGCTCTGGCTGGCCCAAACCAGAGCCAATATCAGCGGTCGCCTGGAGATCCAACTGCATGCGGCTCCTCCCACTAAAAGCCCTACCGCCATGCTCGCTGTGGACCAGGGAAGCGTCTCGGCCAAAAGGCCTGCGCGTAGCCCCAGCAGACCGGCGATGAGCGCGAGCGCGAAGCCGATATGTTCCGATGAAGAGAGCATGCCGTAGCAAGCGATCAGAATCAGTGGGCCCACGTAGGGCCAGGCGCTCGTTGGATAGGCAGACACCATGGCCAGATAAGCCAACGCCACCGCGCCGGCCAGCAAGTAGCGGGACAAGCGTGGCCTGCGCGCCATCGTGATCAGACTTGCGGCGGAGCCCAACATGAGCAGCAAAGCGGCTACCAGTTGCCCGGTGACGATCTGGCCCTGGCGTGCCGAATCCAGGACAATGAGCCACCCCGCGATAAAACTGAGGGCCAGCAACGAGCGCTGTGATTCCTCGTATAGGTCACGCCAGTCTATTTGAATTCCCAAGGGCGGCTGCTCCATTCCTTCGCCGGATGGTTTGGGCAAGGCGGCGGTCATGTTGCTGTTGCCTTTCGTGTTCTGACGATTCCGTGACTATAATCATTATACGCCTTATGGCCATTGTCGGCGATTTTGGCGACATAATACGCCTGATTGCCCCGCTGTATCAGCAGGCGAGACGCCCCCGCCCTTCGCTTGCGCTTGTCCATGTCCTCGTTATGTGTTACCTTATAAAGGCACTACCGACCGTTTCTGGCGAGGTGATGGTTCAGAGCTGGCTTGGAGGAAGAATTATGGCCGAGCAATCGACACCTTTGGGCAGGTATCTGCGTGTCAATTTGACAGAAGGCATATTCCAAGAGGAGCAGTTCCCGGCCGAGACACTGCGCCGGTATCCTGGGGGGACATGTCTTGGCGTCAAGGTCCTCTATGACGAGGTGTCTCCCCAGGTAAGCTGGTCTGACCCCGAGAATCGCTTCATCGTTGCCTCTGGGCCACTGGGTGGCACGCGCGTGAACGGTTCCGGCACTGTGTCGGTGATCACGGTGGGGGCGCTCACCGGCGGGCCGGCGACGTGTCAGGCCAACGGTTTTCTCGGGGCCTTTTTGCGCCAAAACGGCTATGATGGCCTCATCATTCAAGGCGCTGCACCCCGTTTGAGCTACCTTTATATTCATGATGGGCAGGCCGAATTGCGCGATGCGACCCATCTCGCCGGCGTAGACACTTGGGAAATGATCGATCGTTTCGCCGAGGAATTGGCTTTGCGCCCCAGCCAGATCAGCGTCTTTGGCATTGGGCCGGCTGGTGAGAACCTGGTGCGTTTTGCCGCGTTCGTCGGCGATCGTGGCCATGTCGGCGGGCATAACGGCACTGGCGCGGCGATGGGCGCCAAGCGACTAAAGGCCATCGTGATACAACGCGGCCGCCCGGTGTCCGTCGCCGATCCAGAGGCTCTGGCCCGCGTTGCAGACGAGATCTTTCAGCGCAAGAATCCTGAGGGTCCCTACCGGTGGGGCACGCTTCGCGGCGTTGCCCGTGGCGCCGAGGGGTATGGATGGTTGCCTATCAAGAACTATACGACCAACGAGTGGGACATCACTCCCGAGCAATTGCAGACCTGGGATGGCCCCTATATCCAAGAGCATTATAGCCCGCGACGCAACAGTTGTTGGGCCTGTCGGTATACTCACTGTACCTTGATGACGTTGCCTGAGGGCAGCAAACATGCTGGTTTTGTCGGTGAGGAGCCCGAATATGAGCAATTCGCCGCCTTTGGCCCGGTCATCGACAATAAAGATGCCGCCGAAGCCTTTTATCTGGCCAACCGTTGCGATCGGCTGGGGTTCGAGAACAACGAGATGGGTTGGGTGATCGGCTTTTGTATGGAGTGCTACGAGAAGGGCATCCTGACCAAGGAACAGCTCGATGGTCTGGAGATGACTTGGGGTAACACCGAGGCGGTGGATGCTCTGATGGACAAGATCGCCCGGCGCGAAGGGATCGGCGATCTCTTGGCCGAAGGGGTGATGCGCGCCGCTCAAAAGATCGGTGGCGAAGCGGTGAATTGTGCCATTTATACTATGAAGGGCAACTCGCCCAGGGGGCATGACCATCGTGCGCGTTGGACGGAACTGTTCGATACTTCCGTCTCTGACACCGGCACGATGGAGATCGGGCCGATGTTTAACATGCCCGCCGATAGCCTGGCCAAGCTCGGCGTCGAACATCTGCCCGGTGAGTTTAACCCTCAAGAGATCGTCGAGTTCGCCGCCAAGACCGCGGGCGCGATGCTTTTTGAGGATTCCATGGGTACCTGCCGTTTCAATACTCAAACGGATATCCCCTACCTGGTTCAGGCGGTCAACGTGGCCACTGGTTGGAACTTGACCATCGAAGACGCACTCAAGGCCGGACGTCGCGCCATGCATTTATTACGCGCCTTTAATATCCGCCGTGGCATTACCCCCGAGTTGGATCGCCCCGGCCCACGTTACAGCTCTACCCCGGTGGATGGCCCTGCCGAGGGGATCTCGATCCAACCTCAT
>JACIWY010000156.1 GCA_014360745.1 Chloroflexota bacterium | reverse complement strand
CCGGGGGAATGGGATTGGACGCGCTTTAACCCGCCTTTCTGGCGCCATCTGGAACAACGGGTGGCGGATCTCTGCGATTTGGGGATCGAGGCGGATTTGATCCTCTTTCATCCCTACGATCGCTGGGGATATGCAACGATGGACCCCGAGACGGACGAGCGCTATCTACGTTACGTGGTGGCGCGATTGGCGGCTTATCGCAACGTCTGGTGGTCGTTGGCCAATGAGTTTGACCTGATGAAGGCCAAGACCATGGTCGATTGGGACCGCTTTTTCCGCATTGTCCAAGAGAGCGATCCTTATGGGCATATGCGCTCGGTGCACAACTGCCGTGTTTTGTATGACTATGCGCGGCCATGGGTGAGCCATGTATCGATCCAACATAACGATGTGGAGCGGGTCGATGCTTGGCGCGCCGAGTACGGTAAGCCGGTCATCGTGGATGAGTGCAAGTACGAAGGCAATATCCCCCAGCGCTGGGGATGTATCCCGGCGCAAGAGATGGTGCGCAAGTTCTGGGAGGGGACCGTGCGCGGCGGCTATGTCGGCCATGGCGAGACCTATCTGCACCCGGAGGACATCTTGTGGTGGTCCAAGGGGGGCGTGCTACACGGCCAGAGCCCCGCGCGCCTGGCGTTCTTGCGCGGCATCCTTGAGGAGGGGCCGGCTGATGGCCTTGATCCGGTCGAGGGGGTCATTGAGAGCCGCTTCCCTTGCGCCGGCAAGGGGGAAAGCTACTACCTGGCCTATTTTGGCATTCAGCAGCCCGCGCTCGTGCCGGTGCGCCTGCCGGAGGGGGCTCGCTATAGGGTGGATGTCATCGACACTTGGGAGATGACCATCGAGACCCAGCCGGATGTCTATGGCGGTCGTTTCACCGTGGCGTTGCCCGGCAAGCCTTATATGGCGTTGCGGCTGCGCTGTATCGCTTAGCCCTTTGGGGCTGCCGGCCTTCTGTACGCAAGCGGGCTGTTGAGGGCCGGGTTGCAGTGCCGGTCGTTTGCTTTTTGAATTGTCATCGCGGCAATGGGGCTGTATTTGGCCTTGTTGCCGCGTTCTATTGGTTATTCTCTGTGACTTGTCCGGCGACTTGTTCGTCACACCAATAAGAGATCCACTGCCCGGGCATGGACAGGATAGATGAACCCTGATCGGCAGGCCGAGCTGGTCGCCCGTTTTGAGGGGTTGTTCGATCGGTATCACAAGCCGATTTTGAATTACCTCTATCGTCTCTTGGGCGATGCAGCCAATGCGGAGGAAGTTGCGCAGGATGTGTTCGTCAAGGCATATAACGCTTTGGCGGGCTTGCCCGACGGCGCCAACGACCGGGCGTGGTTGTATCGTATCGCCACCAACACCGCCTATGACCTCTTGCGCCGGCGAAAGCTGATCGAATGGCTTCCTTTGTTGGATAGGGATAGTTTGAATGTGCCTGATCGAGACCTCCAACGCGCTGTGGGAGAGCGCGAGGCCGTGCAGAACGCACTGAACAAGCTCCCGCTCAAATATCGCGTGCCGCTCGTTCTCTACGGCGTGCAGGGTTACTCGGTGGCCGAAGTGGCCGAGATGATGGGACTTTCGGAGGGGACGGTCAAGACGCGTTTGTATCGGGCTCGCGAACGATTTCGCGAGGTGTATGGAGGGGATGTTTAGCATGTCACGCATGCGCTGTGCTCAAGTGCGACGCGAGCTCGCCGTGCATCGCGACCTGGATGAAGCGCAACGCGCCAGAATTCAGGAGCACTTGGCCCTTTGCGCCGACTGTGCAGAACGGTTTGCCACTTACCTGGCCCAAGATGCTTTGTTGGGCGGTTTAGAGCGGATCGAACCCTCGCCCCGGTTTTACGAGCAAGTTCAGGCGCGGACCGTGCAGCGGCCCGCGGCGCACCCCACTTCCCGATTCGTACCGGTTCCGCAGCTTCTTGCTGTCGGTTTGGTCCTATTGCTGGTTCTCTTTGGCGGCGCTTGGCGTGTCGCGGCCGATGCGTTGCCTGGGGATGCCCTGTACGGCGTCAAGCGCGCCGGCGAAGAGATTCGCCTGGCCCTGACGGTGCGAGAGGAGGCGCGCCAGAAATACACCGCGGAATTGGCGGAGCGGCGGCGCGAGGAAGCCCGCCAGGTGATAGCTTTGGGGCGTGAGACGCAAGTGCAATTTGAAGGGCCGGTCGAGGCGGTGCAGGAACAAGACGGGGTGGTCATCGTCGCCGGACTGCCGGTTCGGGTAGATCCCAAGTTATCGCCAGGGCAATGGCCGACGGTAGGCAGTGTGGTGGCAATCGAGGCCAATGCCAGCCAGGGGCGTTTAGAGGCGGGGCGGATCATCATCAAGCCCACGCCGACGCTCGGCGCTATGCCAACATGGCGCCCGACGAGGCCCTCTGCTTCCGCACCGCCTGCGGCGTCTCCGACCGTGGAAACAAAGCCTTCGTTTGCGCCCTCCCCTTACGCCGTGCTTACCGTCGTCGTGGTACGGACACCGACGCCTACCATGTTTGCCTATCCATATCCGGCACTCACGCGAGATATCCGACATCTCACGCTGACGGCGCTGAGCACCATTGTCGCTCAACGCACGGCCGATTTGGTGCGAACGGTAGCCGTTATCCAAGAGACCAGAGAGGCCAAGCAGCTTACGGCTACGACGGTGGCGACGCAGCGCGCTTTGACGCCGACTCCGGCGCTCGAACGCACCATCGATCCCGAACGTCTGGCTACATTGCGGGCCATTGCCACGCGGGCAGCGTTGAGGACGCTGGCTGTGACCAAATTACCGCGGACGCCGACCCTCGATGCCGGTCAGGTGGAACCGCGACCCACGGCGATTCGTTCGCCACTGCCGGCGACGGCGATCGCCACGCGCCAACCGACGCCGGATTTGGCCCTGACCAAAGAGGCGATTAGGACGCGCTTAGCCCGCCCCACGCCCACGGCGGATAGCGGCCCGGGGCTGCCCACCAAACCTTTTATCGCCACGGCTCAGCCGACTCTCCAACGAACGCCCAGGCCGATCAGCACCAGGCCGCCCGCCATAGAACCGACCCCACTTCCGCCCACGCCGGCGGAGCCTCCGCCCGCTTATCCTCCACCTCCGACCAAGCCACCGGCTGCCGATGTAGTGCCGACGCCGGCCATCGATACGTCGGCAGCGCCGACATCTCCCACCGAGGCTGTGGAAGACAAGGCGCTGCCGTAAGTTTTCGTATCAAGCGCTGGCCCACGGGCGGCAACTCTCGATGTTCCCCTTTTGCCCAAAACCTCGGCCCGAATGTCAAAGACGAGGTTTTAGGCAGTTTATCAGCCGTGACGGGCCGTGATCCCGAATCCGGCGGCCACGCGCGTCAGAGCGTCCATCTGTTCACCGGGTGGGGATTTGAGGTCCTTGGCCCGATAATCGAGATCGAGGCTGACGTACTTGCTCTTGGCCATGGGATGGAAGGGAAGCAGTTCGTAATAGAGCAGGTTGGGCAACGTGGCCACGAATTGGGCGATGGCGGCCACATCGTCGGCGTTGTCGTTCACCCCAGGGATGATGGGGGTGCGCACGATTAAGGGCACGTCCTGTTCTCCCAATCGGCGAGCGTTTTCGAGGATGCGCTCGTTGGGCACCCCGGTGCATTCGCGGTGTCGCCGCGAGTCCATCAATTTGATGTCCATCATCACCAAATCGGTCACGGGGAGGATGGCAGCCACCCGCGCCCAGGGGAAATTGGCCGCCGTTTCGATGGCTGTGTGTATCCCTTCGGCTTGGCAACGCTCGAGGATGGCATAGGCAAAGTCGAATTGCAACAAGGGCTCTCCGCCGGAAAGAGTTACCCCCCCGTTAGAGGTCTCGTAGAAGGGTTTGTCGCGCAACACTTGGTCGACGACTTCCTCGACGGTCATTTCCTCGCCCACGAGCACCAAGGCTTCAGCGTAACAGGTCTCTGCGCAGGTGCCACAACCTTGGCAAAGCTCGCGCCGAAAGATACGCTGGCCGTCTTGCATGACGTGGGCCTCGTTTGGGCAACGTTGAAAACACTCTCCACAACCGATACAGCGATCGGGAAAGATCTGCAATTCGGGGTAGGTCTCCAAAGTCTCGGGATTATGACACCAGAAACAACGCAAGTTGCAGCCCTTCATAAAGACCGTGGTGCGAATCCCCGGACCATCGTGGATCGAAAAACGCTGGATATTGGTTACAATCCCCTTCATGGCTTATCTCGCTTTGATGGCAATGCGGCCAAAGCCTCGGCGCCCGATGTAGTATCCATCGAACGATGATAGGCGAGAGGGGTAAAACTGTCAATTACATACATTAGGCCTGATTCGGCTTGCGAGTGGGACTCTGACATGGTACGATGGCGGCAGTGGCATCATGGTCACGACATGGCAGGAGGGGAGATGGGCATCTGGGTGTGGCTGCAAGAGGCGCAGAGCGAGGCCCACGATCACTATGGGGCGCTGAGCATTCCTCTCGGTGTGGCATTGGGGTTGGGGGGGGTGGCGCTGGAGTTATTGACGAGGCTGCGTTGGCTGGCCTGGGCCCTTTTCATCGGCATGTTGGTGTTGGCTCTTTGGGTTGGCCATGATTGGGAGCGCAGCCAGGCACGGGCTTTGGGCCGGGCGCGAACGCGCGAGACGTTGTTGTTGCGCAGCACCTGGGTTGTGTTGCTCTGGTGTTTGCTATGGTCGTATTTGTTGTTGCTTTTGGCCGACGCCCGTGGTTGGAGCGCCCATGCGGGGTGGTTGGATCTACCGATCTTGATGATGCTCCTCATAGCGACCTATCATCTGACGATGGCCGTGCTGATTTCGGTGGGGCGCTGGCTTTTACTGGGCCTGGTGGTGGCGGCCCTGGCGGTTATTCTGCCTGCCGTGCCTGCATTGCGTGCGCATCTGTGGCTTGTAGCCGGGGCACTGGTCGGGTTGGCGCTGGTGATCAGCGGCCTGGAAGGGAGGAGGGCCCTGGCGCGACGACTGCGTGACTGGTGAGGGAGGGATAGAGGTGTTCATCGAGATAGTGCTACTATTGAGGCCCAAAGAGGCTCCGATTTTGTCTGTTTATAAAGCTCGATCAGATCTGCCCATGGGGGTTGGGCCGAGTTCCTTGCGCATGCGATAGGCGCCCGGGAAGCCATAAGCCCGGCGCAGGGCGCGGCTATGGATCTCTTTTACCACGACAAAGCCGGCTCGGCGATAGGCGGCTATGGCCGGCGCGTTTCCCATGATCACGTCCAGTTCCATAACCGATAGGCCTCGCCGGCGGGTTTCTTGAGCGCAGAAGGCCAATAGACGAGTGGCTATTCCTTTCCGCCGATGGGCCGGGATCGTCGCCAGGTTGTTGATATAAACGCCGTCCTCCGGGACGCGCCCGAGCAATCCGGCCAGGGTGGCGAAGCGGGGCAACCGCTGCAAGGTGCCCCACACGCCGAGCTGTTTGAGCATCAGCGAGCCCATGGCCCGGTCGTTTCGTTGTGCCTCGAGGCGATCGATAAAGTGGATAAGGCCGGCGACCTCTCCACTCAGTTCGGCCAGGTAGGCGCACCGATAGGTGAAAGAGCTCGCCGGTTCCGCTACGAGCGCGCGTAGAACCTGCAACGTTCGCGCCCGGTCTCGATAAAATGTGTAGCGAAAGAGCTCCTCGCCGGTCATGAGCATAAGCTCGGCCACGATGGGCGCATCCGCCGGCGTCGCACGGCGGATGACGAGATCGGGTTGTTCTGTGTTTATCTGTGTCCTATTCATTGCTCTTTACGAGGTAGATCGGGCTGCTCCAGGCCATGTGGCCGTCCTCCTGGTCGACGCGGACGTAAAGCGGGTTATCGCCCGCACGAAGCGCGGTCAGGGGCAGCTCTGCGCGCCATATGCGGCGCCCATCGTCATCGGGCAGACGATACAGGTCTATGCGTTTGCGCAGCCCGCCGAAAGGGAACGTGCGCGGCTCTAATCCCAGCTCGTTGACAGGGCAGCTCACATTCCCCTGGGTGGTGTGTATTTGTAATGTGCCCCGCCCCGGCTCATCTAGAGTGAGAATAAGGCCGCAGAGCCCCCCACTGGTAACAGAGTGCCATTCGACACGCTCCGGATGGGTTCGTCGGGGAAAGAGTTCGGGGTTCCAAAAGTTGATCGGCTGTACATCCGCCAAGGCGTTGCCCTCGATGTGCAGAAATCCGTCCCAAGTCGTCATGCGCGCTCGTCCGCGCACCTCGGCACCGCTCCAGATCACCTTGACACGGCGGCCAAGGTCATCCGGGCCATAGGGCCTGTAAATGCCTATGGTTTGCAGGCCGTTGCGCACGTGCACGGCCTCGATGGGCGCCGTGCCCACGACATGGATGACGAGACGGGGTTCCCCGTTGTTAAGGCGCACCAAATCGCCCATTAGGACCTGTGAGCCATCGGGCAGGGCGAGGCGCACGTCCAGTAGGGGGCGGTGGCCCGTGGTGGCATAACAGTGTCGGGCGCGCAGGGCCGCAACGATGGCTTCACGGGTTAGCTCTGAGGCCAATACGCAGGTCAGTCCCCCGAACGAGCCGAACGTGCTGGCCCCGGGGTAAGAGGCCCCCGGTCGACATTTGTGACCATCCGAGTTGGCTACCACGCCGATGCGGTAGCCGCGTTCCAGGGCCTCCTCCAGCAGCCATTCGAAGGTGCCCCAGGCGGAGTGAATCTCGACGGCGATTTCGATCTCCTCATCGTGTATGGACAGGTCAGCGTAGCGGCCGCCGACGTGGGCCAAGACAAAGGGCTGTGGAGGAGCTTGGCGGCGGAGGGTGCGAAATAGTTCGTCGGCGGTATAAGAGATGGAGTAGGCGGTCTCCTGGTTGGGTAGGAGATCGGTGCAACTGTGTGAGATGATTCCTCCCTCCGAGGCAAAGAGGACGTTGCGGTCGCCGCCCAAGGGGGTGTTGCCGCTCCACTCATAGCCGGGAAAAGTGACCAAGCGCCCCGGCTGATAATAGCGCCGGGTGGTCTCGTTGATCTGCTGCCAGAAAGCGTCGCTGATCTGGAAATCGTTGCCTTGGTGGCTGACGATATCGAGCAGAGCCATGTCGCGGGCGAAGGTCATATAGTCATCGATGGTATCGGTGCCGACCGTTTCCTCAGATTGGCCGTGCATATCGGCCCAGTAGCGGTTGTAGGGTGCCGGCCAGGCCCGCACCTCGATAGGGTTGCTCTCGGCGCAAAGGCCGGTCGTCCGGTCGCGGGCTGACACCGTGTGTGGGCCCGGCTCTGCAAAGCCGTCATGATGCAGGCGTTGTGGCAGGGCCACCGGATTGCCCCAACGGTCCTCCAATTTGAGGGCATAGTCAAAGGGCTGGCCGAGGTTCACCTGCGAGGGAGCCAGGCAAATGGCGCGAACCGGCTCGCCAGCGACGATCTCGACGACTGGCGACGTCGGCAGCTCTTTAAAGAGGCAGGTGGCGATGGGGTCGACGAGGGTCTTGAACTCAAAACTGCGCTCGCGAAAGGTCTGCGCCCGCCAGCCCGGCGAGCCGGCGGAACGGTCGCCGAATACGACCACAATCTGCCGGCCGCGATCTAGATAGCCGCCCTTGATGTCAATTTGTAGAGTCTGCCACCAAGGCCGTGGGTTGCCGCGCGGATCCCAACGGGGCACGAGGCGGCAATCGCCATCGGTGTGCACGGTGCAGTAATTGGGTGCGAGGGGGTCGCTAAATTGAGGTGTGCCAAAATCGCCCACGGAACGAAAGACGATGCGAATGGCGCCCGAGTCGTCGATGGGATGGCCGGCGGTATATATAAAGGTGAGGGTGATGTAAGAACCGGCCACGATGGGGTCTGGGGGCTCGATGCGGGCCGTGCCGAGATCGAGATGTTGTCGCATGGGCGCCTCCAAAGCATACAGTTTCCAAAGAGTATAGCGCGTCGGAGCACGGCGCGCCAGCGCTCATAGCT
>JACIWY010000155.1 GCA_014360745.1 Chloroflexota bacterium | reverse complement strand
GGTGAACCTGGCAACGCGATATAAAACAGACGCCTGATGTAGGTTTTCCCCACGCGTGTGGGGGTGAACCGACTTTACCAATTATACCATAATATACCCAAATGTTTTCCCCACGCGTGTGGGGGTGAACCGGCGTAGCCGAACCCGTACGCCTCGCTCAGCGAGTTTTCCCCACGCGTGTGGGGGTGAACCGCGAGATGTGGGAGCGGGGGGCTCCTATCCCCGGTTTTCCCCACGCGTGTGGGGGTGAACCGGCCTACGGCATCCTGCGCGGGGCCTGCAGGCGTTTTCCCCACGCGTGTGGGGGTGAACCGGATGTTGCTCACATGCCCGGACGCCTCGGATGGTTTTCCCCACGCGTGTGGGGGTGAACCGCAACGGCCAAACACGACATCGCCACGCCAGACGTTTTCCCCACGCCTGTGGGGGTGAACCGATGGAATGCCGGGCCCCGCAACTCACAAACGACGTTTTCCCCACGCGTGTGGGGGTGAACCGGCGTAGCCGAACCCGTACGCCTCGCTCAGCGACGTTTTCCCCACGCGTGTGGGGGTGAACCGCCAATCGCTCAACACAGCGCGGTTACGCTCAGTTGCAATCCAAACGACCCGCACGAGGGCAAAGAGGCCACAATTGCATCCGTAATGGAGGCTCTACAGCTCATTGTGCGCGATGCGCCCTTCAACCACACTCAAACGCACCCGGAGGTCGGCGTCTAGAACGATGAGATCGGCGTCCATGCCGGGGGCGATGGCGCCCTTATGCCCGTCTAACCCCAGGGCGCGCGCCGGCGTCTGGCTGGCCATCGTCAGCGCGTCTGCCAAGGAGACACTGGCGGCGGCCACGATATTGGCCACCGCCCGCTCTAGCGTCAATGTGCTGCCGGCCAGCGTGCCATCGGGCAAGCGCGCCTCCCCGCCTCGGACGATCACCTCCAGCCCGCCGAGGATATATATCCCATCGGGCATGCCGGTTCCGCTCATGGCGTCGCTGACCAGCATGATCCCATCGGGGCCTTTGGCGCGCACGGCCAGCTTGAGCATGGCCGGGTGAACGTGAATGTTGTCGGCGATGAGCTGACAACGCAACGTGTCAAGCGTCAGAGCGGCGCCCACGGCGCCCGGCCGGCGATGGTGCATCGGCTCCATCCCGTTATAGAGGTGCGTCACCTGGCTGAGGCCTAGACCTGCGGCCTCGACCATCTGTTCATAGCTGGCGCGGGTATGACCGGCCGCCACGGCGATGCGCGCGCCATCGGCGCTGTAGGCCAGCGCATCGCGGAGGAGCCGCCGATTTTCAGGATATTCGGGGGCCAGGGTGATCAGGCGGATCGCGCCGGTGCCCAAAAGGGGCTCATACTCGGTGGGCAGGGCGCGGCGCACCAAGCGGGCGTCCTGGGCGCCGGAGCGCTCGGCATCCAGGTAGGGCCCTTCCACATGGGCGCCGATCAAGGCGGCGCCGCCACTCCCCTCGGCCATCACCTGGCGAATGGCTGCCAGGGCAGCGAGGATCTCCCCCTGAGGCGCGGTCATCGTCGTCGCCAGAAAGGCGGTCACCCCGTGCCGGGCGTAAAAGGCGGCCATCTCGCGCAAAGCGGCCGGATCGGCATCCATCGTGTCTCGGCCCAAGGCGCCGTGGGCGTGAAGATCGATCAGCCCGGGCGCCAAGATCAGGCCGCGCAGGTCGATGGTCTTGGCGTCGGCCTGCGGCGGGGTGCCCTGGCCTACTGCGGCGATGTGGCCGCGATGGGTCAGAACCCAGCCCTCTTCACCCGCAAACGAAGGAGTATAAAGCAGGGCATTGATGAGTAACAAAGACCCAGCAGGCTCTAATAATAAGGCCGATGTCATTGCACCTCCGGCACCTGATGGCGCAGCTCGATGAAACGTTCATACGCTTCGTCCCAGGCTTTGGGCGAGGTGGGCTCATAATCGATCGTCTCGAAGGAACGGCGCACCAACTCGCGCCCCTCGGCCAGCGAGGCGATCTGCCCTTGGGCCAGGATCTGCATCAGGATATTGCCGATGGCCGTGGCCTCCACCGGGCCGCCCACGACCGGCCGGCCGGTGGCATCGGCGGTAAGTTGACACAGCAGCCTGTTCTGCGAGCCACCGCCGACAACGTGGATGACCTCCAGCCGTCTGCCGAGCATTTTCTCCAATTTTTCCAGCGCCCAACGATACTTGAGCGCTAGGCTCTCTAGGGCACAGCGTGCAATCTCGCCTTTGGTTTCGGGCACGCGCTGGCCGGTACGTCGGCAAAAGTCTTGGATGCGCCTTGGCATATCCCCGGGGCGTAGGAATTCGACGCTATCCGGCTCGATGAGGGGGCCGAAAGGCGTGGCCTTGGCGGCCAGGGCTGTGATCTCGTCGTAGGAAAGCTCATCGCCCTCGTGAGCCCAGGCGCGGCGACATTCCTGCACCAACCACAGCCCCATGATGTTTTTGAGCAGGCGGAACGTGCCGCATACGCCCCCCTCGTTGGTAAAGTTGAACGCCAAGCTCTCCGCGCTGATCACCGGTTCCGGTATCTCGACCCCCATGAGCGACCAAGTGCCCGAACTGATATAGGCAAAATCCCGCCCGCGGGCCGGCACCGCGGCCACGGCCGAGCCGGTATCATGGCAGGCCGGCGCGATGACGGGCACGCTATCCAGGCCGGTCTCCTCGGCGACGCTCGGATGGAGGGTGCCCAGCACCGTCCCGGGCGGCACGATCTCTTGCAGAAAGTGGGTGGGCAGCCCCAATTTTGCCAACAGAGGCCGGGCCCAGTCCCTGGCGCGCGGATCGTAGAACTGGGTTGTCGTGGCATCGGAAAACTCGCAAGCCTTGATGCCGGTGAGCCAAAAGTTGAACAGGTCGGGCATCATCAGTAGCGCCTTGGCCTGTTCGAGCGCCGGGTCCCCGCGCCGCTTCATGGCCAGAAGCTGATAGAGCGAGTTGATCTCCATGAACTGAATGCCGGTGTATTGAAAAATCTCCTCGCGAGGCACCAGGCGGAAGGCCTCCTTGAGCATCCCCACGGTGCGGGGGTCGCGATAGTGATGGGGGTTGCCCAGAAGCTGATCGTCGCGCCCCAAGAGGGCCAGGTCGACGCCCCACGTGTCCACGCCAATGCCCCCTAGGGTAGGGCCGTATTCCAGGCGATACATCCCCAAAGCGTTCTTGATCTCCCCAAAGAGACGCAAAACGTCCCAATAAAGGTGCTCGAAAACCCTGACCGGGCCATTCGGAAAACGATGCAGCGTAGAAAGGGCAAGGCCCTTATCCCCCAAGAGGCCGACGACCGCCCGACCGCTCTCGGCGCCCAGGTCGAAGGCGAGGTAATGGCTGTTCGGAGACATGGCAGGTTCCTCCTTAATGTGCGCTCGTCCTGGTGAACCAAGTATAGCCTGAGGGGTGCCGATCGGACAAGTGAAAATGGCGTGCCCAACCGGGGCGCGGGCCTCCTGGCCCGCAAATTATCTCGGACGAAGCGTCCATGCCCCCTTGAAAATAACAAGCCATGGGGTGGCGATTGAAATCGCGGTCACCTCCGCCAAGCCTGCCTCCGCAGGCTAAAGGTAAGTCGCCGCAGGGCGACACGCGGATCGGAATCCGCAAAACCATTTTCACCGACTTGATACTTGTGGTATAATCGCGCACTATCTGAAGGTGTGTGTGCCGATTACCGACATGGAAGGAGGTGCATACGCAAGTTTTTTTGTGCCGTCGAGGCTTTTATCCACCATGCGCAATGGATAAAAGCCGAAATTGGGGCTGGCTGCCCCGCCGATCGCGAGTTTCCAATCCTACATATCGAAGCCGAGTTCATTCTATGAGGAGGAGCACGACATGAAGCCCAAACTGTGGGCTCTCTTGGCCGTTCTTACGGCCTTGGGGCTGATGCTTTCGTCTTGCGCGACACCGACCGCCACGCCTGTGCCTCAGCCTACGCAGGCGGTCCAGCAGCCGACGGCCGCCCCGCAACAACCGGCGGCGGGCAAAAAGATCGTCATCGCCACCGATGCGGCGTTCCCGCCGATGGAGTTTGTCGATGAGAACAAGCAGATCGTTGGCTTTGACATCGACTTGATGAACGCCATCGCCAAGGTGATGGGCTTGGAGGTCGAGTTCAAGAACACGGCCTGGGATGGGATTTTCGCCGGCCTCGAAAGCGGTGACTATGACGCCATCCTATCATCGGTGACCATCACCGACGAGCGAAAGGAAAAGTACGACTTTTCCGATCCCTACATCAACGCCGGCCAGGTTGTGGTCGTGCGTGCGGACGAACAGGCGATCAAAAGCCACGAGGATTTGCCCGGCAAAACGGTAGGCGCTCAGATCGGCACCACGGGCGCTTTTGCGGTGCAAAAGATCTCGGGAGCGACGCTTAAAGAATACGACACCATCGACCTGGCCCTGTTGGATCTGGTCGGCGGTAACATCGACGCCGTGGTGGTGGATACCCCTGTGGCGGCCGATTATGCCCTTGCCTCCGATCAGTTCAAGGGCAAGCTCAAGATCGTCGGCGAGCCCTTCACTGAGGAGTATTATGGCCTGGTGGTGCGCAAGGGTCAGATGGCCGATCTGCTGAAAGCCTTTAACGAGGGCCTGAAAAAGATCCAGGCCGATGGCACCTACGATCAGATTTACGCCAAATGGATTTCGGGCGGCGCGATGGTCGCACCGGTAACCGGCCCCACCGGCGCCGCGCCCATGGTGGCAAAGGCGCCCGGCTTTCCGGTCAAGATAGCGCTGCTCTTCCCGCTGAGCGGCGACGTCAAGACCTTTGGCGAATCCTCTCGCGATGGCGCCTTGATGAAGATCGAGGAGGCCAAGTCGGCCGGCTGGCAGATCGACGTGGTGATCGCCGACAGCAAGTGCGATGCCCAAGAGGCGGCGAACGCGGCGAACAAGGTGATCTTTGAGGACGGGGTCAAGTACATCATCGGCGAGGTATGCTCCAGCGCGTCGATACCGGTATCGGAGATTGCCGAGGCGAACAAGGTGTTGCAGATTTCGCCGACCTCGACGAACCCTGCGGTGACGGTGAACGAGGATGGGAGCAACAAGGAGTACGTCTTTCGCGCCTGCTTCCTGGATCCGTTCCAAGGGGAGGTGATGGCGGCGTTGGCGCAGGAGCTAGGGGCGAAGAAGGCGGCGGTGCTGTACGACGTAGGCAACGACTATGTGAAGGGGTTGGCGGAGTACTTTAAGGCCTCCTTCGAAAAGATGGGCGGGACGGTGGCGGTGTACGAGGCGTACACCAAGGATGACACCGACTTTTCGGCGATCCTGGGCAAGGTAGCGGCGGCGGATGTAGACGCGATCTTTCTGCCCGACTACTATGCCAAGAACAACCTGATCGCGGCGCAGATCAAGGAGAAGGGGATCGACGCCATCCTGTTGGGTGGGGATGGATGGGACTCGCCGGAGCTGCGTTTCGAGCTGTTCGAGGGCGGGTACCATTCGAACCACTACTCGCCGGCGGATCCGCGGCCGTTGGTGCAGAACTTTGTGAACGCCTACAAGGCCAAGTATGGCGCCGTGCCCGACGCGTTAGCCACGTTGGCCTACGATGCGGCCGGTATCCTGTTACAAGCCATCTCCGAGGCCGGGGTGGATGATCCCTCGGTGGTGAAGGACAAGATGGCGGCGATCCGTTACGAGGGGGTGTCGGGCGACATCACCTTCGACGAGCACGGTGACCCGATCAAGAAGGCGGCCATCATCAAGATTGAGGGTGGCAAGCCCACCTTCTACAAGTTTGTGGCGCCCTGAGCGCTGGCCCTGGAGAGGGGAGAGCGGCGGCTAGGCCCGCCACTCCTCCCCTCTTTTGCCTGAAAACCTTGCTCAAAAGCTTTGCCCAAATCCTCGGCCCAAAAGCCGGGGTTTTGGGCAAAGCAGCTAGAGTGTGAATATATTGCTTTCAGGCGGTCTCTCAGACGGGCTTTCTAACCGCGAAGGCCGCTTTCTGCTGGCTGAGGAGCTGGGTTCGGCCGGCAATTGTCATGTACGACGGCAAGTGGGTCTGGCGCTCGCAGAAGGGGGAAGAGAATGAAGGACTCGCTCATCAGGGGGCTGCTGAGGGGAATCGTCTGGGCAATCTATGCCGCCTTGGCGGCGGGGATCGTCTGGGGCCTCGTCTATCTGGTGCGGCTCAATGGCCCCATCTACTTTTTTCAAGCCTTGGTGGACGGCGCCAAATTAGGCTTTGTATATGCCCTTATCGCTCTTGGTTATACTCTTGTTTATGGTATCGTCCGTTTGATCAACTTTGCCCATGGCGATGTGTTTATGGTTGGCTCCTTTGCTAGCTATTATGCTATCACGCGATACGGCTGGAGCTTTGTGCCAGCGGTGCTATTCGCCATGCTGGTCTGTATGGTGCTTAACGTGGTTATCGAGCGCGTGGCCTACAAGCCCTTGCGCGATGCGCCGCGTATTGCGGCATTGATCACCGCCATCGGCGTGTCTTTCTTTTTGGAATATTTTACGGCGCTCAAGTGGGTTTTCAGCGCCGACTTTATCACCTACCGGCGACCGTTTGAGGTGGTGGTCTGGAAGGTTGCCGGCCTGACCATTACCAATATCACCGTGATCATCGTTGGCCTGACCTTGCTGCTCTTGTTTGCCCTGCAATACATTATCAACCGCACCAAAATCGGTAAGGCGATGCGTGCCACGGCGCTGGATAAGCCGGCCTCGCGGTTAATGGGCATCAACGTTAACGGGGTCATCTCTTTTACCTTTGCGCTGGGCGCGGCCCTGGCCGGCGCGGGTGGCGTGCTGTATGCCATCGCCTTCCCCCAAATTTGGACCTTCATGGGGATGATGCCCGGCCTCAAGGCCTTTGTGGCCGCGGTGCTCGGCGGCATCGGCAGCGTGCCGGGGGCTTTTGTGGGCTCGTTGTTGATGGGTGAGATCGACGTGTTGGTGGTGAGCTTTGTGCCCATGGGTTCCCGCCTGCGAGATTTGTTTGCCTTCTTTGTGTTGATCCTCGTCTTTTTGATCAAGCCTACAGGCATCTTTGGCGAGCCGCAGGCGGAAAAGGTCTAGGAGGAAGCCCATGCGGTTGCGACGTTCCCTTCCATCCTGGCTGCCCACGTTGGCGGTGGCGATTTTGATCTTTGTGGCCGTAAGTTGGGCCAAAAGCAGCGACAAGATCACCGTCTATTGGTATCAGGTCATCCAACTGGCGGCGATCATGGCCATCTCTGCCCTGGGCCTGAACCTCATCTATGGTTTTAACGGGCAGTTCTCCTTAGGACATATCGGTTTCTATGCCATCGGCGCCTATGGGTCGGCGCTGATCACCAAAGACTTTGTCGGCAAATGGAGCGGAGAGCAGGTCGGCGCCCTTTCCTGGCTGATCGCTGGCCAGGTGGGCCTGGTAGTGGCCATCGTGCTCGGCAAGGGGATGCGCATAAATGCCATCCGACAAACTGTGCGCAGCTGGGAGGAACGCTATCTGCACCCCTCTGAATCATGGATCCTGCCCTTCATGATCGGGGCGGTGCTGCTGGCCGTGGCGTTGGCCGTGGGTGCGGCAGCTACTTGGCTATTACATAAGGGCATCGTCGTGGCCCTGGCCGCCACGCTGCTCAAATTGCCCCCCAAGACGGCGGAGCCGATCCTGTTCGGGTTGGCTTTGATCAACGGCGGAACCATGGCGGCTTTGGTGGCCTATCTGGTGGGCCTGCCCTTGCTGCGGCTGGGCTCGGACTATTTCGGCATTGCCACCTTGGGCTTTGCCGTCATGATCTATACCGCGTTGCAGAATTCTGATACGGTTATCCCGACGATGAAGGGCGCGCGGGGGATGGTGGCCATCCCCCGCTGGACCACCTGGGGCTGGGTGTTCGCCGCGCTGGTGCTCTCTTTGATCATCATGCGCAACCTTATCTACTCCAGCCATGGGCGTGCCATTCGTTCGGTGCGCGAGGACGAGG
>JACIWY010000154.1 GCA_014360745.1 Chloroflexota bacterium | reverse complement strand
GGCGCCACCGGCGTCGCCGGGGCCGTGCCCGGCATCGCGAACCTGGTGAACATGCCCGGCTGTCCGGCCAATGTTGTGAATCTGGTTGGGGTCGTCGTTTATTTGCTCGCCTATAACAGATTGCCCGAATTGGAGGGCGATGGGCGGCCTCGCTTTGCCTATCATGACGAGGTGCACAAGCACTGTGAACGTAAGCGCTTCAAAGATCAAGACAAATATGTGCTAGCTTGGGGTGACTATGGTCATCAACAAGGGTGGTGCCTCAAGAAGATGGGTTGTCGTGGCCCGGATACAGGGCACAACTGCCCGATCGTCAGATGGAACGAAGAAACTTCTTGGCCGATCGGCGCAGGCCATCATTGCATCGGTTGTGCCCGACGCAACTTTTGGGATCGCGCTACTCCCTTTTACGCTCGGTCGTCGGAAGGCGCCAAAGACGACGACTGAGAGGCCCAATCACAGTGTTTCTTCTGTAATGTCCCCTAATAGTCCTTTCTTATGGAGAAGTTGATTATCATGGATAGCATCAAATCGATGTCTTGGGATCTCTCCAAGGACACGGCGCCTTTCCGTCCCCCCTCGCCTGACAAAGCCCTGGCCGAAGCTTTATCCACGGCCGGCGTATCGGGTGCGCGGCGCGCCGTAGCAGCCGCCCAACAGGTGGTCATCACCGGCGAGGGCCCGGCTGAGTTATGCCTCGATCTTGTCGCGGGCTGGAACTTGATTTCCCTCAATGTTCGACCCATCTCCGCCGGTCGGCCGTTGACGCGCATGTGCGAAATCGTGGCCGACCTGGAGGAAGCTTGTGATGCCATCTTTGCCTTCGATGGCCGACAGTACCGCTCTTGTTTCCCCCAATTGCCGGCGGAAATGTCGGATTTGGTCCGGTTTTCCCCTCTGGCCGGTTACTGGATGCATATGAACCAAAGCCGCCGTTGGTGTGTTCGAGGAGAGCTGCTAGACCCTGAAACGGCCATCCCCTTGCGACGCGGTTGGAATTTAGTGAGCTATCTGCCCGACGTTTCGCAGGCCACTGCTGAGGCGTTGGCCAACATCGGCGAACAATGCGACGTTGTATTCACCTATCGCGGCGATACCTGGGCGTCTTATCAGCCTGGCCGACCGACAGGGGCCGACTCGTTACAAACGTTGGTTCCTGGCGAAGGCTACTGGATCAAAATGCGCGAGTCGGCCACGCTCAAGTACCGCAAGCCTCGGAGGCCCACGCCTACTCCCCCGGCTCCGACGGTCACACCGGAACCGAGCCCTCAGCCGGGGCGCAGGATCGTCATCGACCCCTTGACCCGCATTGAGGGGCATTTGCGCTTGGAGGTCAACGTCGACAACGGCGTCGTGACCGATGCCTGGAGCAGTGGCACCATGTTCCGTGGGGTGGAGCTGATTCTAAAAGGGCGCGACCCGCGCGAGGCTTGGGCTTTTACCCAGCGTTTGTGCGGGGTGTGCACCACCGTCCATGCCTTGGCTTCGGTGCGCGCGGTGGAAAACGCCTTGGGCATCACCGTGCCCGATAATGCGCGCCTGATTCGTAACCTTATCGATGGGGCGCAGTTTGTGCAAGACCATGTCATTCACTTTTACCACTTGCACGCCCTGGATTGGGTGGACGTGATCAGTGCGCTTTCGGCCGACCCCAATGCCACGAGTTCGCTGGCCCGCTCCATCTCCGATTGGCCCAATTCCTCCGTCGAGTACTTTGCTCGGGTCAAGGCCAGGCTGCAAAACGTGGTCAATAGCGGCCAGCTTGGCCTCTTTGCCAATGGCTACTGGGGGCATCCGGCGTATGTCCTTCCGCCCGAGGCGAATCTGTTGGCGGCGGCGCACTATCTCGAAGCGTTGGACTGGCAACGCGAGTATATCAAGATGCATGCCTACCTCGGCGGCAAGAATCCCCATCCTCAGACCTATCTGGTCGGTGGAATGGCCACGCCGGTGGGGCCTGAGGGGACGGCGGGCATTACGCCGAGCATCATTCAGCAGATGCGCGTTCTGAGCCAAAAGGCCATCGAACTGGTCAGCAAGGTGTATCTCAAGGACCTGCTCCTCGTCGCTTCGCAGTATCCGGATTGGGCCGGCACCGGCGGAGGATATGGCAATCTGCTCGCCTTTGGCGACTTTCCCGAGGCTTCTTCCTCCCAAGCCCCAGGTGGTGATCCTGCCCATTTGTGGATGCCTCAAGGCATCATTTTGGGGGGTGACCTGGGCAATCTGGGAAGTTTGGATCCGTCTCGGATCGAAGAGTATGTGGCCCACTCTTATTATCGCTACGTCGATGGCGATGGGGTGGGCAAGCATCCTTATCAGGGCGAGACCTTGCCCGATTATACCGGCCCACAGCCACCCTTCGACGCACTTTACGTCGATGCCAAGTACTCCTGGCTCAAGGCGCCGCGCTACAACGGCACGCCCATGGAGGTAGGCCCCTTGGCTCGCGTCGGCGTGGCCTATGCCGCCGGACACCCGCGCATTCGCCAACTGGTGGACGACGTGCTGGCCGCGCTCGGCGCTGGCCCAGAGGCGCTCTTTTCCACTCTAGGGCGCGTCGCCGCGCGCGGTATCGAAACGCTGGCCATCGCTGAGCGCATGTTGGGCTGGCTCGACGAACTGGAAGCCAATATCGGGCGCGGTGACCTGGCCATTCATAACGGCGCCAAGTGGGATCCCGCCACTTGGCCCGTCGAGGCGCAGGGGTGGGGTACCACCGAGGCGCCGCGCGGCGCTTTGGGGCATTGGGTCAAGATTGCTAACGGCAAGATTGCCAACTATCAGATGGTGGTGCCCACCACTTGGAACGGCTCGCCCCGCGATGCCGCCGGGAATCGGGGCGCCTGGGAACAGGCGCTCATCGGCACCCCAGTGGCCGATCCGAGGCGCCCGGTCGAAATTTTGCGCACGGTGCACTCTTTTGACCCTTGCCTGGCCTGCTCGGTGCACCTGGTCGATGCCGGGGGCGAGGAGTTAGGGAGGGTGACTTTTGGCACCTTCTAGCCCTGAGGCAGTCGGCAGGCAGATCTTGGTCCTGGGGTTGGGCAACGTCTTGCTCCAAGACGAAGGGCTTGGCATTCATGCCTTGGAACGGTTGAGGGCCGAGGAAGTGTGGCCCGCCTGCGTGAGTTGGCTCGATGGCGGCACCAAGGGGATGGATCTGTTGCCCTATCTCGACGGGGTCACCGATCTGTTGGTCCTCGACGCGATAGACGCGGGGCAGCCTCCAGGCGCGCTGGTTTGCCTGGCGGGAGAGGATATCCCGACATTTTTGTCGCCGAGCCTGTCCATGCACCAGTTGGGGTTGCAAGAATTGCTGGCGTTGGCCGCATTACAGGGCATACTGCCTAATAGAGTGGTGCTCCTCGGCCTTCAGCCCGAATGTCTCGGCTGGGGCACAGCGCTCAGCCGGCCCGTTCGACAGGCTCTGGGTGACCTCGTCTCTGCTGCGGCTCTCGTGCTGACCGAATGGCTACAGGAGGATGATTTTGCCATAGTCGGCAAATGATAGGAAACAAGAATCGGCAGATATAGTAGCGCGGCGGCGGCCGGCTCGATTTGAGCAGCCGTCGCTGCGCTGTACACGGCGAGAACCGGAGGCGACCGGCAGTAGATATAGCGCCTCTGTACAGCCCTTAAGCTCCTACTCGCAGGTAAGAGCTTCGGCCGGCTCCTTCATTTCTCGCTTCTTGCTTACCCGGGCATTGGCCAGCCGCACAAAAAGGGGCAATACGATGGTCAAAGTAATGAGCCGCGAGGTGTGCATAGCCGTTACCAGCGGCTGATCGGCGCCCAATTCGCCGGCCAGGATCATCATGGTATCGGCGCCGCCCGGCGCGCTGCCCATGATCGATGTGGCCAAATCCAGTGGGCTGATCTGAGCCAGCACCCAGCCGAGCCCAAAGCCGGAGACGATGAGGAAGGCAGTCATCAATCCCCCGGCCAAGATGAAGGGGCGAAAGCTGCGCAGTGCCTCGCGCGACATGGTGGTGCCGATGTCGGCGGCGACGAGGATTTGAGCCGCCATGCGCCAACTCGAAGGAAGCGCGCTCAGGCCCAACCAACTGCTGGCCAGCGCCGAGACGACCACGCCGGCGATCAAATCTCCGCCTGGGAGCCCCAGCCGAACCAGGAGCAAGCCCGTGAACAAGCCCACGGCCAAAAGGGCCGCCAGCCAGAGAGCGGGAGCCGCTTGTGCGCTGCCGGCCGTTGCCGACGCCGCGGCGAGCGTTTCCGGCCCACCCCCAAAACGACCGTAAACCAGCGGAGGGACGATCAGCGTAACGCTTAACAGGCGTACCAGGTGCATGCTGGCCACCACCGGCCCGTCACCCCCTAGGTCATCGGCCAGCGTGACCATGGCCGAGAGCGCGCCCGGTGAGGCGCTGCAAAGGGCGGTGGGCAAGGGCATGTGAGTGAATTTGCTGATGATCACCGCCGTGCCTAGGCCGAGGAACATGAGCCCGAAAATGATAACCATCACCGGCAGTTGGGCGCGGGCGATGGTTCGCAACGTTTCGCCGGTCACCGCCACGCCGATGGTCAGGCCTAGCGCTACCCGCCCGATACTTCGTGCCCAACGCGGGGGACGATCCAGCGGCGCGTTGAGCAGTCGGGCAATGGCGGTGATGGCAATGGCGCCGATAAAGGCGCCGCCTGGCATCGCCAACGTGCGGGCGCCCAACGCCCCAAGCGTACCCAAAGCCAGGGTTCCTAACACACGCGCGCCTTTTTTGAGCAGACGGACGTGATCGTCTTGTCTCATGCTTTTGGCACCATCCTCAATAGAATCGTTTTGGGCGGCATCGGCCTTGTCGGATTCATCGGCTCGAGCATCAAGGAAAATGCTACCCAATGCCCATCGGCCGACAGAGTTACACCATTGGCCCAACCCTTCGCCGGCTCGTCGACGAGGGCGTTCTTGGCGCCGGCAGAGATACAGACGGTACGCCCGGTTTGTAGATCGCGCCAATATATGTTGGTGGTCTCGCGATCGGCATCGGCGGTGAGGTTGCTGGCCGTCGACTCAAAGGCCACGTAGCGCCCGTCGGCCGAGATATCGGCCAGGTAGCTATCACCGTTAGCCTGTAACCCTTCGGTGCTTATGCTGACCCGCGTCGTCGTACGCCGGCCTAGATCATGGATAAAGATGTCGCTGGTGCCGTTGGTATCCCCCGGCACCAGATTGGTGGCCAATGACTCGAAAACCACATAACGTCCATCGGCCGAAATCATCGGCGCGCCGCTTGGCCTATCTCCTTTGATCCTCTCGCTGCTCACGCTGATCAACTTTGTCTGACCGCTGATGCGGTCGTGCACAAATATATCGCCGATAGGGTCTCCGTCGTCAGGCGTCAGGTTGCGCGCCGACGATGCAAAGACCACCAGTTGGCCATCGGCGGACAGCGAGGCGCCGATGCTAAAACCATCTCCCTCTTGGCCATCGGAACTCACGCTGACGCGCTGTATAGTGCTGCTGCCCAAGTCGCGGATGAAAATGTCCCGGGCGTCGTTGGTGTCGCCCGGAACCAGGTTAGAGGCATCCGACTCAAAGGCTACAACGCGGCCATCGGCAGAGAGCGACGGCATATAGCTGCTCAGGTTGCCGGGTATGTTCTCGGCCGACACACTGGCCCACCACATCTCGCCGCCGGTCAGGTCGTAGACAAACACATCGCTGGCGCCGTTGGCGTCGCCGAGCATCAGGTTGTTCGCATCGGACTCGAACGCCACCCGTCGCCCGTCGTGCGCAAGGGAGGGAGAGCGGCTGGTGCCATTGGCCTCTTGGCCGAGCAACGTCAGGCTTATCCGCTGTACGCGGCCGGTATCCCTCGCGTACAAGAACACATCGCCATGGCCGTTAGTGTCCGCTGGCTCCAATCGCGGGTCGATCAGATTACTCGCCAGCGATGCAAAGGCCAGCCATTGCCCGTCCCCGGAAAGACAGGCGGCGTGGCTGCCGTCGTCGGCAGGCGCCCCACCATGCCCGACACTGACCAGGATAAACAACTTGGCAGGGTCTGTCTCCCGCTCGATCCGTTCGCCCAACCATTCCGCCACCATCCCCAGAGGCGAATCGAGCCCAAGAGCCAAGCTGAGAAAATGGGCCAGACTAAGGAAAAGGATGAGCACGAGGGCGATGTAAGAAAAAGTACGCATAAAGCGGTTCCTCAAGCACATTTCATGGATGGTATGCCGACAATCGGTTGATGTCAAAAAGTCGGCGATGTAAGGTAGATGCAGTTGCTCTGGAGCCCCGATGTGTGCGCATCCTTGTCCACCAGAACGGCCGGACAGAGCCCCGCCCCCGGCCAAGTATGCTGCCATAGCGTTTGTGACCACTCCTGCTATTCGGTATAATCAATACATGTTCCGCGATCGGCTTCCGCGTAAAAGACAGGTTGCTTCGGAGTGGCCTTGTCGAAGGAGCCGCGATACTCACAAAGGAAGGAGCAGAGATATGGCCAGGAGGGTCGAGATCCAATATTGCACGTCTTGAGGCTATTTGCCTCGAGCCGTCAGTTTGGCGGAAAAGGTATTAAATCAGTTCAAGATGCAGGTCGGTGAAGTGGCCCTTGTGCCGTCGTCTGGCGGCGCGTTTGAGGTCATCTTGGACGGCGAGAAGCTGTATTCCAAGCTCGAGACCGGCACGTTTCCCAGCGAGAGGGCGTTAATCGCCCAGATGGGGGCCAAGCTATAGAGTTATAGTCCCCTCGGCGTTATCTTTTGGGACCATGGGTAAGGCCCATGGTCCTCTTTTTGACAGCTCTGGGGGTAAATATTTGCATTTAGGGGGTAGGGGAGCATGACGCAGACGATACGCTATACATTGGTCGGCCTGGGAAATATTGGGCGTAACTTGTTGGACATCCTGGCGCATCGGCAGGCTGCGATCGAGGCGGATTATGGGCTTTCCTTTTGTCTGGTAGGTGCCGCCGATACATCGGGCGCGGCGTTGTCTGCCGAGGGCCTGGATCCTGCACGGGTGCGCGATCTCAAGCTGGAGGGCCAGGGCGTGGCTTTTTATCCGGGCGTCGGTCGGCCGGGGATGTCGGCTCAGGCCATGGTCGAGGAGGCTGTCGCCGAGATGCTCGTCGAGGCCTCGCCCACCAACTTGCAGGATGGCCAGCCGGGGATGGGGTGTATACTGCGCGCATTGGAAAAGGGCCAGCATGTCGTGACGGCCAACAAGGGCCCGCTGGTTTTGGCCTTCCACAAACTCAGCGCAATGGCTCGCGAGGCCGGCGTCAAACTGCTTTATAGCGGCACCGTGGCGGGGGGGTTGCCCACCATCAATATCGGCATACGCGACCTGGCCGGCAGCGAGGTGCTCAAGGTGGAAGGCATTTTAAACGGCACCACCAATTATATCTTGACCCGTATGGAACAAGAGGGGATCTCTTACGAAGAGGCGCTCAAGGGCGCGCAGGCAGCGGGCATTGCCGAGGCCGACCCCACATTGGACGTGGACGGTTGGGATGCGGCCAATAAGTTGGTGATCGTGGCCAACAGCGTCTTGCGTCGCCCTACCGCTCTAAGCGAGCTGCACGTCGAGGGGATCCGTGGGCTCACCTTGGACGATCTGCGTCGCGCACGAGAGGCCGGCAAAGTGATCAAGCTGCTGGCGTTGGCCGAGAAGGAAGGGGATGACTATCGCCTGAGCGTGCGCCCCACCGCCCTCGATAAGGAGCATCCTCTGGCGCGTACCGGATTATGGGATATGGGGGTGGTGTATCACACCGATTACATGGGAGTGATCAGCGCGGTCATCGAAGAAAAGGGGCCGGTGCCCACCTCAGCAGCCGTATTGCGTGACATGATCAACGTCTATGCCGGTTAATCTTGAGAAGGGGGGCCTACTCGGCGATATCAAAGAGCTTGATGGCAATCTCGACAATGGCGCTGACGATCAGGCCCCAAGAGGCCATGAGTAATATTACCAGGCC
>JACIWY010000153.1 GCA_014360745.1 Chloroflexota bacterium | reverse complement strand
TATTTCACTGCCTATGGCCAATCTACGGGAAATAAAACGGCATATCCAGAGCGTACAGGCCATCGCCAAGGTCACCAACGCCTTGGAGGTCATCTCGGCGGCCAAGAACCTCCGCCTTCAAAGCCGGGTGCACAATTCGCGCCTCTTTGCCATTAAATCGTGGGAGGTGCTCACCCATTTGGCCTCAGCTGCGGAGCCCGAATTGGAGACCAACCCCATGTTCTGCGGCTATCGGCAGGTCGAGCGTATCGGTATGTTGCTCATCACCAGCAACAAAGGGATGGCAGGTCCCTACAACTATAACATGCTCGAACGCGCCAATGCCTATATCGAGGCCCAGCGTGCGCCGGTCGAGCTGATCACTATAGGGCGCGAGGGGCGCGAAGCCATGTTGCGTCGGGGGCGCGAGATCCATGCCGATTTTATCCTGCCTGAGGATGCCATCGAATTGAGCGATATGAACCCGGTGGCGCAGGTGGTTCTGGACGGCTTTTCCCAACGCCATTTCGACGAGATGGTGCTGGCCTATACTCAGTTTCAGCCAGGGGCGCGCTTGGTGCCCACGGTGCGCCCTTTGCTCCCTTTCTGCCCAGAGGCCCCTAGCGAGCGCCGCGAATACGTCTATGAGCCGGAGCCGGCCGAGCTATTGCGCAGCCTGTTGCCCAGGGTGATCCGTTTCCAAATCTTTCAAGCTTACCTCGAATCGCTCATGGCCGAGAACACCTCTCGCCAAGTGGCCATGCGCGCCGCTACCCAGAATGCTGAAGACCTCGTCCAAGACCTGACGATGACCTATAACAAGGCCCGCCAACAGGCCATCACCGCCGAACTAGCCGACTTGTTAGGGGGAAGGATGCATGTCACGGGTTGATGGCCGTCAGGGGCAATCCTTAGCACGTCATCTTCGATCGAGCCGGAGGGCGGATGGATGATGTCGCACGTCATAACAACCTAGAGGGCGAGGTCGTCCAGGTGATCGGCCCGGTGCTCGACATCCAATTTCAGGCGGGCCACGTCCCGGCGTTGAATAACGCCATCGAAGTGATCATCCCGGGGCGCAGCAATTTGATGGTCGAGGTGCAACAACAACTCAGCGGGCATCGCGTCCGCTGTGTGGCCATGGGTCCGGCGGACGGGCTGCGCCGAGGGTTGCCGGCTATAGACACCGGCATGCCGATCCGCGTGCCCGTCGGCGAGGCCGTGTTGGGCCGCATGGTCAACGTCTTGGGAGAGCCCATCGACAATTTGGGGCCTATTGAGGCTGACGAACGGTGGCCCATACACCGGCCCCCGCCCTCCTTCGCCGAACAGGTGGCCGAAATCGAAGTATATGAGACGGGCATCAAGGCGATCGACCTTCTGACCCCTTTTCCTCGTGGAGGCAAGATCGGCGTTTTCGGCGGCGCCGGTGTGGGCAAGACGGTGATTATCTATGAGCTGATCCGTAATATTGCTTACGAACACGGCGGTTATTCCGTCTTTTGCGGCGTAGGAGAACGTAGCCGCGAGGGCAACGATCTATGGAACGACATCCAAGAGGCCGGCGTTTTAGACAAAACAGCGCTTGTATTAGGGCAAATGAACGAACCGCCGGGCGTCCGCGCACGGGTGGCGCTCACCGCGCTAACCATCGCCGAGAGCTTTCGCGACCAGGGCATGGACATCCTTTTGTTCATCGACAACATCTATCGTTTTATCCTGGCCGGCATGGAAGTATCGGCCTTGTTGGGCCGCATGCCCTCGGCCGTGGGCTATCAGCCCACATTGGCCGCCGAGGTCGGCAGCCTCGAGGAGCGCATCGCGTCCACTTCGCGCGGGTCCATTACCTCGGTGCAGGCGGTTTACGTGCCCGCCGACGACTATACCGACCCGGCGCCGGCGACAGTGTTCGCCCACCTAGATGCCACGGTGGCTCTGGAGCGTTCCATTGCCGAGCTGGGCATCTACCCGGCGATGGACCCGCTCGCCTCGGCGTCGCGCATCTTGGACGCGAACATCGTCGGCGAGGAACATTATCGCACGGCCCGTGACGTTCAGGCCATCCTGCAACGCTATCGAGATCTACAAGACATTATCGCCGTGTTGGGGATCGAGGAACTGAACGAAGAAGACCGTTTGACGGTGGCCAGGGCACGGAAGGTGCAGCGTTTTCTCTCTCAACCCATGTTTGTGGCGGCGCCCTTTACCGGGCGCGAGGGCCGCTATGTGCCCATCCGCGAGACGGTTCGCGGCTTTCGCGCCATCCTGGATGGTAAGGTGGACCATTTCCCCGAAAGCGCTTTTTACATGCAGGGCACCATCGACGATGTGGCCGAGCAGGTGAGGAGACGAGGTGGGGATGACCGAATTGCGGGATGACCAGCCCCCCGCCGACGAAGCAGGCAAGGAGGCACCCCCTGAGCGCCCCAAGTTGCAGGTGACCATCGTCACCGGTGACCGCTTGGTCTATGCGGGCGAGGCCGTGCGCTTGGTGGCGCCCTCGGCGTACGGCCAGATCACCATATTGCCCGGGCACGTGGCGCTTCTGGCTGCGCTGGAGCCCGGCGAGATGATCGTCCGACGGGGCGAAGAACAGCCGGATGTGGATCTGGCCGTAGGCGGGGGCTTTATCGAAGTGCGCGACGATCAAGTGATCGTTTTGGCCGATACGGCGGAGAGGGCCGAGGAAATCGATGTGGCCCGGGCCGAGGCGGCGCGTCGCCGAGCGCAGTTGGTGATGCGCCAATATCGCGGCACGCCCGAATACACCGCCGCCGTTCGGGCATTGCGCCGTTCTCGTGCCAGGCTCAAGGTGGCCGGGCGCCTTCGTCAAAGGCCGTAGGGAATATACCTGCGCCCTCTCGGGTTCTAATCGGCACAGGGTGACTTGGGGTTGGCGCAGTTTCGACTGCCGACAAGCCGACAATCGGGGGCTTGACATTCTCGATGTCCGCGATATCCTTGCTCCGATGAACCGACATAATTGCCTCCTCAGGGTGGGATACTCGTTACCATGAACGGGGCAAGACATGGCGAGGGGAATATGACGACAGCCACCCAGGCCCAACGTATGAGCACGGCGTTGTGGAATCGTTTTGCCGATGACCGCGCGCGTCTATACGATCAGTACCAAGACGTGCCGTACGACGATGATACCGGGCTCGCGCCAGAGGTGCTCTCGGGCGAGATAGAACGCCTCTTGGCCGAGCACCACGCCGAACCGCGTGTGTCGCAAAAGGCCCTGGCGATGGAGCACATCCTATTGCACGCCCGTATCTCTGTCGATCCCGCCGATCCGTTTCCCGACAAATTTGACCATGGCGGCGTGCTGGCCGCCTTGCGCCGACGCTGGCATGCTGAAGCAAGGGCAGGATCGCTCGCCGAGGCCGCGAGTTGGTTCGACACACTGGCAGCGACCGGCAGCGGCAGGGGATCGCTCGACACCGGCCATATCTCACCCGGCTGGCAGCGCCTCTTTGCCATGGGGTTGGAGGGCCTGGCCGAGGAAGCGCGCCGTCGTCGTGCAACCTGTGCGCCTGCGAAGGGCGAACGCCTTGCCTTCTACCAAGCCGTCGAGATCGTTTGCCAAGCCGCCATCGCCTTGGCACGACGCTTTGCGGAGCATTGCCAAAGCCTTGCCCAAGGGGGCGGCCCCGATGCAGATCGACTGCGCGCCCTGGCCTGCGTCTGCCTGCGCGTGCCCGCCCGCCCGCCGCGCACCCTGCATGAGGCGCTCGCTTTCCATTGGTTAATGCACGAACTGATCGAATTCGAAGGTGAGGCGGTGCGCTCGCTGGGCCATTTCGACCAACTCTTTTTGCCCTACTACCGCGCCGATGTCGCGTCGGGGCGGCTGACGCCCCAAGAGGCGCGTGAGCTATTCAAATACTATTGGATCAAGAGCTACGCACGCACCCGCGGCGTGGACAATGGAGCGCACTTTTGCCTGGGCGGCCAGTTGCCAGATGGCACAGACGCTACCAGCGAACTCACCTACCTCATCCTGGACGCTTATCAAGAGTTCAACGCGCCCGACCCCAAGCTATCGGTGCGCTTGCATGTTGGCTGCTCGGACCAACTCGTCCGCCGCGTGTTGGAGCTGATCCGCGAGGGGCACAATGCCATTGTGCTCATAAACGACGACGTCGTGGTGCCCGCGCTGGTCAAGCGCGGCAAGACGGTCGAGGATGCGCGCACCTACCTGCCCATCGGCTGCTACGAGCCGGCCGTCGATGGCAAAGAGGCAGCCTGCACCACCAACCTGGTAATCAACCTGGCCAAGCCGGTAGAACTGGTGTTACACGATGGCCTAGATCCTCTCCGCGGCCGACAAATCGGGCCCCATACCGGCGATCCACAGAGCCTGGCCGACTTTGACGCCTTTTGGGAGGCCTATAAGGTCCAATTAGATCACCTGATCGAACGTTCGGCCGCGGCCGTTGCGGAACACGAACGCCATTGGACGCGGATCAATCCCTCGGCGCTCATCGCCAGCACGATCGAGGATTGCCTGGCCAACGGACGCGATATCGGCGCGGGCGGCGCCCATTATAACGCCGTCGGCTGCGTGGGCACAGGGTTGGCCAACGCCGCCGATTCGTTGTTGGCGATCAAGATGGCCGTCTATGATGAACATCGTTGCACCATGGGCGAGCTCGTCGAGGCGCTCGATGAGAACTATGTGCATCACGAGCCGTTGCGCCGGTATCTGTTGCAGCGCGTGCCCAAGTGGGGCAACGGCAACGTCGAGGCCGACGCTATGGCGCGTGCCGTCGCCGAGCATTACTGCGCCAAGATCCATTCCTTCCGCAACGAGCGCCATGGCCCTTATCAGGCTGCGCTTTACTCCTTTACCTTCCAGTGGGCGCTCGGCCGAGACACCGGCGCGCTGCCCGATGGGCGATTGGCGAGAACCCCCTTGGCGCCCGGCGTCGGCGCCATGGCCGGCCGGGACAAAGGCGGCGTCACCGCCCTGTTGGAATCGGTGACCAAGCTCGACTTTTGTCAAACGCCGAACGGCTCGGTGCTCGATATTCGCTTACATCCCCATTCCGTGAAAGGGGACGAAGGGCTCGATGCCCTTGTGGGGTTGGTGCGCACCGCCTTTGGGCCGGCCAAGTCGGGGCCAGGCCTTTTTGCCATGCAGTTCAACATCCTCGATAGCAAAACCCTGGCCGCGGCACAGCGCGATCCCGAAGCGTACGCCGCCTTACAGGTGCGCGTGGCGGGCTATAGCGCCTATTTCGTGCGCCTCGACAAAGAGATGCAGGATCACCTCATCGCTCAATTGACGCACACCATGTGATCGGTCGACCGAAAGGCTCGTCCGATGTGAACGTATATTCATTATAATTTCTTGTGCACTAATCTGTAGTCGATTCGTAGGGGGATGCCATGCCATTGGTAATCGAAGGAAAACATCCGCTCAGAGGTGAGGTAGAGATCGGCGGAGCCAAGAACGCGGCGCTGCCCATCATCGCCGCCACGTTGCTGACCGGTGACGAATGCCTATTGGAGAACGTCCCCTACATCGAAGACATTCGCAACATCGTCAAGCTGCTCCAGCACCTCGGCGTCGCGGCCCGCTTCGAGGGGCCACACACGCTGCGCATCAAGGCCACGCGCATCTCACGGGCCGAACTGCCCTTTGATCTCACCAAGAAAATGCGCGCCAGCTTTCTCATCTCCGGCCCTTTGCTGGCCCGCTTTGGGCAGGTCGAATCCTCGCATCCGGGTGGGTGTGCCATCGGCACGCGGCCGGTGAGCGTCGATCTCAAAGGGTTTCAAACGATGGGCGCCCAGGTCGATATGGCCGAGGATCGTTATATCATTCGTGCGCCGCGCCTGCGAGGCGAGCGCCTGATCTTGGATTACCCCAGCCACACCGGCACAGAAAATTTGATGATGGCCGCATGTCTGGCCAATGGCACGACGATCATCGAAAACGCCTCCGTCGAACCGGAAGTCCTGGACTTGGCCGGTTTTCTCTGCGCCATGGGCGCCCGCATCTATGGCGCCGGCACCAACACCATCCGTATCGAAGGCACCCATCGACTGCACGGCGCAGCCTACCGTATCATGCCCGACCGCATGGAGGCCGGCACCTTTGCCCTGGCGGCGTTGATCACCGGCGGCGAAGTGGTTATGGATGGCTCGGTCGGCCTCTGGTTGGGAGCGCTGACCAGCAAAATGCGCGATATCGGCGCAGAGGTGCAAACCACCCCCGACACTTATATTGTGCGCGGTGGTGGGATGCTCCGGGCCACCGATGTGCAGACCTACCCTTATCCGGGGTTCCCCACCGATTTGCAGGCGCCTTTTACCACCGTGCTCACCCAGGCTGAGGGCAATTCCTCCGTGCACGAGACAATGTACGACGGCCGATTGGGTTATACGGCCGAGTTGGTGCGCATGGGCGGCCGCATCACCGTATCGGGATCGGGCCGCACCGCCATGGTGTATGGCCCCACGCCGCTGCACGGCGCTGACGTTTGCGCTTTGGATATCCGCTCCGGTGCGGCCATGGTGTTGGCCGGCCTTTGCGCTGAGGGCGAGACGCGCATCGGCAACGTGGTCTATATAGACCGCGGGTACGAGAACATGGAGCAGAAGCTATGCGCCTTGGGCGCCGTAGTCTCGCGCATGGCCGAATCGGAACACTCTTGCCCTGAGGTAGACTGTGCCGAACCGATCGAATGGCAGATCGTCGGCGTCACCAAATAGCCGCCCACGACGGCTACCTTGAGCTTTCCTCTCGAGTTGGCCCTTCTCCCCGTTTGTGTTATCATGGGCCACGCTCCGTTTGATACCCCACCGAGGAGAGGCTATGTTGTTCGGCAAGCAGATCGGCATCGACCTGGGAACGGTCAATGTTATCGTCTATGTCCGCGGCAAGGGGCTGGTGCTCAACGAGCCATCCGTCGTGGCCATCTCGTTGACCGACGAGCGCATATTGGCCATCGGCGACGAGGCCTACGCCATGTTGGGGCGCGCACCGGATACCATCGAGGTCTCGCGGCCCATGCGCGACGGCGTCATCGCCGACTATCGCGTGACAGAGGCCATGCTGCGCTATTTTATCGGCAAGATCTGCAGCCGCTTTGAGCGGCGCCCCGAGGTGATGATCAGCGTGCCGGTGGGGGTCACCAGCGTAGAAAGCCGCGCCGTGCGCGATGCCGCCATCCAGGCCGGCGCGCGGGTGGCCTATCTCATCCCCGAGCCCTTGGCGGCTGCTTTGGGCGCCGATATGCCCATCGGCACGCCATCGGGCAACATGATCGTCAACATCGGCGGGGGCGCCTCGGAAGCGGCGGTCATTTCCCTTTTCGGTATTGTGGTCTCTAGCTCGGTGCGCGTCGCTGGCAACAAGCTCGATGAGGCCATCGCCAATTACATACGGCGCAAATACAACGTCATCATCGGCGAACATACCGCTGAGCAGATCAAACTCGCCATCGGCAGCGCCTTGCCGTTGGAAGAGCAGCTCTCGATGGAAGTGCGCGGCCGCGATCAAGTCGCCGGCTTGCCGCGCACTATTACTATTACCTCGGGCGAAGTCACCGACGCCATCGCCGAGCCGCTGGCCGCCATCGCCACAGCCGTCAGGGCGGTGCTGGAGAAAACACCCCCAGAGCTGGTTTCGGATATTATCGACCGAGGGATGGTCATGACCGGTGGGGGCTCGCTCCTGCGCAACATCGATCGCTACCTCACGGAGGAAACGGGCATCCCCTGTCACGTGGCTGAGAACGCCATGCTCTGCACGGCGCTGGGCGCCGGCAAGGCGCTCCGCCACTTGCCCATCCTACGCCGCTCTTTGGGCACCGTATAAAAACCCAACCGAGAACGGCCCCCTTCATGCTCGAAAAGAACGATGAACACGCTAGAGATAATAGGTCATACTCTGTATGCTCACCACCGGGTCGATCTGGGCTACATGCACATCGGGGGGTAACATCAAATTCGCCGGGGCATAGTTGAGGATGGCCCGTAC
>JACIWY010000152.1 GCA_014360745.1 Chloroflexota bacterium | reverse complement strand
TGATAATGCTGAGGCCGTTGTAAAGCGACATACCCCCGTCGACCCGGCAATCGCGGGTATTGTGCTGATTATAGATCCACGAAGGACTAAACTGGTGCTCCGGCACGCTCACATCCCAGCCCCGCTCGACCCGCTCTTGCCACGATTTGTAGTAATAGCCCACAGCCCAGCCCACGCAGCTCCCCAGGCTCCCCTGCCGGCCAACCGGGGGCAAATCGGCGCTGAGGTCTACGGCGGCAGGCAAAGCCGCCGAAAGTTGCCGCCGGAGCAAAGCGCGGTTCAGTTGCGGCAAATCCCCTTCCGAGGGCACCGCGCCCAGCCCGAACTCGAGCCATTCCGGAGCTATGGCGTGGGTCTTGGCGTTACGACCGTCCTCCGCCGAGATTCCCAACGCGGAGACGGCCCATAGAAGCACGACCCAAAGTATGGCGGCGATCCGTAGGTATCGCTTGTTCATCAAGCTAACGCCTCCAACCCGTTATGCCTGCACACATACAGCATAGCAGTAGGGAGACGGCCTGGGGATAAAAGAGCCATGAAGAACCGGTTAACATCCGGTAAAAGAGCGGACTGGGCACGTTTGCAATGCGGCCCTCCCCTTTGCATGACGAATGCCCTAATGCTAAAATGCCCGCGCTTGGGGATAGGAACGCACGGCCCACGGGAGGAGCGCTCATGCAAAAAATCAACGAACCGGCCCGCCAGATCGATGTTTTACGGCAGGTGGATGTGCTCGTCGTCGGAGGAGGCCCGGCGGGCTTGGTCGCCGCTACAGCGGCCGCCCGACAGGGCGCGCGAACTCTTTTGGTCGAACGCTATGGCTGCCTGGGCGGGCTCGCCACCGGCGGGCTCGTGCTCTATATGGACGCCATCACCGACAAGGCACACGAGCGTGTCATCGGCGGTCTGCCCTGGGAGGTTTTGCAGCGGCTCGACGCGCGGGGTGGCCTGGTGGAGGATGCCCCCCTGCGCTTGCACGTCGATTCCGAGTTGTTGCAAGCGGTCGCCGACGATATCTGCCTGGAAAGCGGCGTCGAACTTCTCTTTCATGCCTGGGGCGTGGCCGCGCTGGTGGAAAAAGGCCGTGTCATCGGCGTTGTCATCGAGAGCAAATCGGGGCGTCAGGCTATTTTGGCCTCTGTTACGGTGGATGCTACCGGCGATGGCGATATCGCCGCCTTTGCCGGAGCACGCTATGAGCTTGGCTCACAGTGCATCGGCCTGAACCTCAAAGTGGGCGGCGCCGATCGGGCGCGCTATCAACAATTCCAGCGCGAACAGCCGGAGCGGGCCCGCGAGCTACGCGAGGAGATCAAGCGACGCGGCGGGTTCCCTCTGGGCTTGGGCTCTACGCCGCACAGCGACATCGGCGTTTACTGGGTCAACATCCTCGGCCTCTCCGCCTGGGGCCGGCCGGGCGGTGGCGAGGGCGACGTGCACGCCTATTTCGCCGGCGAGCTCAGCGCCATCGATGTCCAGCACTTGACCCATGTCCAGATCGAGTTGCGGCGTCGCATTCTGCTCTCGCTCGATTTCTACCGCCAGCATGTCCCCGGCTTTGAGAATGTGCGTTTGTTGGCTTTTGCCTCGCAGATCGGCACCCGCGAGAGTCGACGCATCGCCGGTGTGCATCTGCTGACCAAGGAAGAAGTACAGGCCGGCATGACCTTCCCCGACGCCATCGGCCGCGCGGGCATCACGTATGATCCCATCGGCAGCTATCAAGTGCCCTACGGCAGCCTTGTCCCGGAGGCGATCGACGGGCTGCTTGTCGCCGGGCGATGTATCAGCGTCGATCATTGGACGCTTCAAGGCGCCCGCCTCATCCCCCCGGCGATGATGACCGGCCAGGCCGCCGGGACGGCGGCCGCCATGGCCGTCGCCTCGGGCGTCGCACCACGCCATGTGGACACCGCCGCCCTGCAACGACAACTCGTCGCCGATGGGGTGATCCTTTAAACTGTATCACAAGGAGAGCGACGTGCCCGACCGACCCAACATCCTCTGGATCTGTACCGACCAGCAACGTTACGATACGATCCACGCCCTGGGCAATGCGCACATCCGCACGCCGAACCTCGATCGGCTTGTCGCCGAAGGGGTGGCCTTCACGCAAGCGTATTGTCAATCGCCCATCTGCACGCCTAGCCGCGCCTCCTTTTTGACCGGGCAATACCCCAGCACCATCCATGTGAACCGTAACGGCAACGCCTACTTTCCTCAAGGCGTTCGCCTGATCACGCGCGACTTGGCCGATCTGGGTTATGATTGTGGGCTAGTAGGTAAGCTACACCTTTCCGCAGCCGAGGGGCGCGTTGAACAACGTCCCGACGACGGTTACCGCGTCTTTCAATGGAGCCATCACCCCAAGCCCGAGCCTTTTTGGCCCACCGAGCAACATGATTACCAGCGATGGTTGAGGGATCAGGGAGTAGATTGGGAGCAGGCTTACGGTGGCGAGACGCCCGACGGCTCCGATGCACGCACCGAGTTCTCGCCGGGCATCGCCGCGCGCTATCACCAGACGACCTGGTGCGCCCAAGTGGCCGAGGAGTTCATTCGCGAACCGCGACAGGGCCCTTGGCTGATGAGCGTTAACCCCTTTGATCCGCATCCGCCATTCGACCCGCCTCCGGAATATCTGGCCCGTATGGACGTGGCCTCGATGCCCTTGCCCCTTTTCCGCCCGGAGGAGCTGCAAAGCCAGTTGCGCTTTGCGGGCATCGATCACCAAACGGAAAAACCGGTTTCGCCTTACGACTATGATGCGCGGCTCATGATCGCCGCCTATTATGCCCAGATCGAGCTGATCGATGACGCGGTGGGGCGTCTCTTGGATGTGTTGGAGGAGACCGGCCAACGCGAGAACACGATCGTTATTTTTACCAGCGACCATGGCGAGATGCTCGGCGATCATGGTTTGTTGCTCAAGGGGTGCCGCTTTTACGAAGGCGCCGTGCATGTGCCTCTCATCCTTTCCTGGCCGGGACATTGGCAGAGCGGGCTATGCAGCGACGCCTTGGTAGAGTTGGTCGATCTGGTGCCCACCTTCCTCGATGTGTTAGGGCAACCGATCCCCGAAAAAGTACAAGGGAGATCGCTGTTGCCCATCCTGGAAGGCCGCGCCGCCCCTAGCCATCATCGCGCTTTTGTGCGCTGTGAGTATCATGATGCCCTGGCCCGCCCCTATCGTAGCCGGGCCAACATGATCTTTGACGGACGCTACAAGCTCGTCCTTTACCATGGCCATGAAGTGGGCGAGCTCTACGACTTGGCCGCGGATCCGCACGAATTCTACAATTTATGGGATGAGCCCGATCTAGAGCGGATGAGATGCCGTTTGATGAAGCAAATCTTTGATGCCGTGATGCTGGTCACCGATGACGGACAGCCACGAGTTGGGCGCTACTAATTTTTATGGAGGAAAGAGAAACGATATGATCATCGACGCAGACTGCCACATTTCCTCACGTCGCTCTGGCCCGGGTATTGGAGTCGACGAGCTTTTACGTCAATTAGACGCCCTTGGTGTGGAGCGCGCCGTGTGCTGGCCCATGGTCTCTTATACGCGGGAAATGTCCGGCGACAACCGGGCCATCTACGAGGGCTATAAGGAACATCCCGATCGCATTATCCCTTTTGGGGGTGTGAATCCCAAGCTTGGACTGGATGGAGCCAAAGAGGAGTTGCGGCGTTGCATCGAGGAATACGGCGTCAAAGGGATCAAGCTAAACGGCGCTCGCGATGGCTATTACGTGGATGACCCACAGCTCAGCCTGCCGTTGATCGAGATCATTGCCGCCGCCGGGCTCGTCTTGGCCTTTCATTGCGGGGCGAACGACTTTGAAGCTACTCATCCCTATCGTATCGCCAAAATCTCCGAGATGTACCCCGACCTGCGTCTTATGATCGTGCATATGGGCGGCTCTGGTATGCCCAGCTTGCACGACGCCGTTATCGATCTCGCCGGCAAATACCCCAATTGGTATCTCGTTGACTCGGAAGCCGATTACCGTAAGATCTTGCAAGCGGTGCAAATTTTGGGCACACATCGGCTTTGCTACGGCAGCGATACGCCTTTTTGCCCCATGCGTTATGAATGGGCGCTACGCCACGTCATATATACAGAGCTGGACGATGTGGCCAAGGCACAGGTCTTTGGCGACAATGCGGCCCGTTTGTTCGGGCTTGCGTAATGGCAGCAGGCTCAAGGCCTATCACTCTATACTGGCAAGGGTTGAACCATTATGCTCATCGCCGGTGACATCGGCGGGACGAACACCCGCTTGGCCGTTTATACTCTCGACGGAGGGCCGCGAAGCCCCCTGTACGAGGCCCAATACGCCAGTTGGGATTATCCAAACTTGCAGACGATCGTCGCGCACTTTTTGGCCGAGGCCAAGGTCGAGGCGCAGTACGCCGTGTTCGGGATTCCGGGGCCGGTGGTCCATGGGCGAGCCACCGGAACTAACATTCCCTGGACCGTCGATGAAATGGAGCTGGCCCAGGTGCTGGGCTTGCGCTGGGTGCGCCTGCTCAACGACCTCCAAGCCATCGCCACAGCGGTGCCGATCCTACGTGCGGACGAGCTGGTCACTTTGGCCCAAGGGGAGCCCGATCCGACTGGCCCCATCGCCGTGCTCGCACCGGGCACCGGCCTGGGCGAAGCCTACTTGGTGTGGGACGGGGCCCGCTATCGTCCGCAGGCTTCCGAGGGAGGCCACACCGACTGGGCGCCTGCTGGCGAGGTACAGATCGAGTTGCTCCGTTTTCTCCAAGCTCGGTATGGGCATGTGAGCTGTGAACGGGTCTGTTCCGGACGTGGATTGCCCAACATCTATGCTTTTCTGCGCGACACGGGCCGCGCCGAAGAGCCTCGCTGGTTGGCCGAAGCATTGGCTGCGGTCGAGGACCCTACCCCATTGATCGTAGAGGCCGCTTTGAAGCGCGATCCGCCGGTTCCCTTATGTCAACAAACGTTAGAGATGTTGGTAGCCATCCTGGCCGCCCAAGCCGGGAATGTGGCGCTGCATCTCCTGGCCACAGGAGGCGTCTATCTGGCTGGCGGAATGCCGCCTCATCTGTTGCCTCTACTTCAACGAGAAGCCTTTCTAAAAGCCTTTTGCGGCAAGGGGCGGTTGTCCTATATGTTGGAACGCATTCCCGTTCATGTGATCGTCCAACCGGAGGTCGGGCGGCTCGGTGCTGCCCATTATGGCTTGGAATGTGCCTACAGCCAGGAGGACGATCGAGCCAATGCAGCGGGGGCATCGCGATGAGCCAGGACCCCCAGCATCCTCTGCGCATTCTAGTGGTAGATGATGAACGTAGCATCTTGGAGGCCTACCGACTGATCCTTTTGTCCGCTCAGGATTCCGCCTCTTCTGCGACCAGGCGGCCTCATCCACGGCAAGAGGATGTCCTTTGTGTTATGGGTTGGTGTTACGAATTTACCCTCTGTGCCTTTGCCGAGGACGCTGTAGCGGCCGTCCAATTCGCCGTGGAAGCCGACAAGCCCTATGCCATGGCCTTTTTGGATGTGCACATGCCCCCTGGCCAATCGGGCGGCCTCTGGATAGCGCAGCAGATCCGCGCCCTAGATCCCGATCTGGCCATCGTCATCGTCACCGGTGGAGACGACCTCGATGTCCGCCAGTTGGTGCAACAGATCCCTCCGCCCGATCGCCTCTTTTACATCCAAAAGCCGTTCCATCCGCGCGAGTTGATCCAGTTCGTCTTGGCGTTGGGCGCGCGCTGGCAGGCAGAACGAGACCTGCGACGGGCCCATGAAGAGCTCGAGCTTCGTGTGCGCGAGCGCACCGCCGAGTTGGCCGCCGCCAACGCCCAATTGCGCCAAGAGATCGAAGAACGCCGTAAAACGGAGGAGCGCCTGCGCACGATCACGACCCAAATCGCCGATGCCATCGTCATTGTAGACGACCATGAAGCGGTCTGTTTCGTCAACCCGGCGGCGGAGCGCCTTCTCCGCCGCCCTGCTGCAGAATTGGTGGGCAAGCCCTGGCCCCTCTCCCATGGTTTGAGCTCGGGCGAAATCGAAATTCCCACGTCGTCCGCTGACCCGGCTATAGGCGAAATCCGCGTGGTGCCTATCGAGTGGGAGGGACGCCCCGCCACACTGGCCACCATCCGCGATATCACCGAACGTAAGCGTATGCAAGAGGCCCTCGATCGCAGCCGTTTGGAACAGATCGAGCTCAAGGATCAGTTTCTGTCTCATGTCTCGCACGAGCTGCGCACACCCCTGGCCGTAATCCATCAGTTCGTGAGCATTTTGCGTGATGGCATCGGCGGCGAGTTGACAGACGATCAACGCGAATATCTCGACATTACGATGCAAAATGTCGAGCAATTACAGGGCATGATCAACGATTTATTGGATGCCACCCGGGTACAAACAGGCCGACTGCGCATCGAGCCGGAACCCATAAACTTGCAGGAGTTGATCGCTGACGTCGTCGCCAGTTTACGCGTGGCTGCAGAAAAGAAGGGCGTCGCCCTACTGACCCAAGTGCCCGATGATCTGCCGCTGGCCTTTGGAGACCCTGATCGGGTGCGCCAAGTGTTGGTAAATCTGATCGGCAACGCGCTCAAATTCACCGATCAAGGAGGCCGCGTGGTCGTCTCGGCCCAGGATGGTAGCCCTGAAGAAGGTATCCCCGACGGCTTTCTCTTGGTGCGCGTCTCTGATTCCGGCCGGGGGTTTCCTCCCGAACAGCGTGAGCGCATCTTTGAGTATCTCTACCAGGCGCAGGCCGAGGATGCCGCCAGCCGTCAGGGGCTTGGCCTGGGCCTCTTTATTTGCCGGGAATTGATCTCTCGTCACGGCGGGCAGATTTGGGCCGAGAGCGAACCTGGCCTCGGCAGCACCTTTTCCTTTACTTTGCCCCGCGCTTATCAGGCCGCTGGGGGAGCGGGTGATTTTGCGGAGGTATAGGCATGAGCAAGATACTGCTCGTTGACGACGACACTGATTTTGTTCGCGCGATGACCATTCGGCTGCGCGCTGCTGGCTATGACGTGGTCTTTGCCGGCGATGGCTATAGTGCAACCGTCAAAGCGCGGCAAGAGGAACCCGACCTCATCCTTTTGGACATCGGCTTGCCGGCGGGCAACGGCTTTGCCATTATCAAGCGCATCCGCCAACTCATCTCGCCTCTGGCTATGGTGCCCATCATCGTGCTCACCGCGCGCGACCCGCTTGCCAACCGCGAACTAGCGCTGCAGATGGGCGCCGACGCCTTTTTCCAAAAGCCGGCCGACAACGCCGCCCTTTTGGCCAAGATCGAGGAACTCATCGGGCAAAGCAAGGGGGGCCACACATAGTAGAGCAGCTTACAGCCTAAGGGTTACGAGCGCCAAACAGGAGCAAGAGCTATGAGCATGACATCATATGAAATAGTCCATCGAGCTATCCACTTTGAAGGCCCCGACCGCTTACCACTCGTCTTTGCCGCCCTGGACATTAACGATCTGCATCCGGTGCCCACCAACGCCATTGGGACGGGCGATCACAGCAAGCGCCAAACCTACGACGAGTGGGGTTGTCTTTGGACGCGCAGCGAGGTAGCCAACATGGGCCAGGTCAAGGGACATCCGCTGGAAGATTGGTCGGCACTGAAAACCTATCGTTGGCCCGATCCCGATGACCCCGCTTATTATGCCGGCATGGAGGAACGTTTTGCGGGCTCGGAGGGCAAATATGTCACCACGAGCATCTTTATGTTGCTCTTTGAGCGCATGCACTCTTTGCGCGGCATGGCCAATGTGTTGACCGAGCTATACACCGAGCCGGAGCGCATGGCTTTTTTGGCCGATCGCATCGTCGAATTTGATCTGGCAGTGATCCGGAATATCGGCGCGCGCTTCCCGGGGCGCATCCACGGTCTACGCTTTACCGACGACTGGGGCACCGAGCTGGCCACCTTCATCAGCCCCAAGATGTGGTGTAGCTTTTTTCAGCCCCGTTACGCACGCAT
>JACIWY010000151.1 GCA_014360745.1 Chloroflexota bacterium | reverse complement strand
ATAAATTCAAGTGGGATATCGTGCTTGGCCCCAAGGGGCCCACGGGGCTGCGGGGATATTCTTTGTTCATCTTGATGCAGAGCATAGGCGCCACGACCAAATATCCTCAGGAAGCGTATAGCTTGCTGGAGTATCTGACCTCGCAAGAGACAGCCATGTGGTCCTTTGTCAATCAGGGACAGCCAACGGCTCGCGCTTCGGTGATGGGCTCGAAAGAGGCTCAGGAGCAACACTCCATTTGGGCGCGCATATCGGCCTGGTTGACAGATGGTGTGAATCAAGGGCCGCTTCCTATGCCTTGGAACCTCCGGCATTTTGAGTTGAATGATACTTGGAAAAATGTCGCGCTCGAACTCATGTATGGCGAGGTGCCGTTCGAGCAGGGCATGGATCATGTACAAGAGGAGTGCCAAAAGATTGTGGCGCTGCCACGGTCCTGATCCGTACTTTGTAGGGGCAGGTTCAAAACCTGCCCCTACTATTTATCTGGGGCGCAATTGCGGAAAAAGGATCACCTCGCGGATCGACGACTGGTCGGTGAAAAGCATGACCATGCGGTCGATGCCAAAGCCCAGCCCGCCGGTGGGTGGCATGCCGTGTTCCAGGGCGATGAGGAAATCTTCATCCATAGGGTGCGCCTCCTCGTCGCCCTGTTGGGTGGCGGCGCGTATCTGTTGTAAGAAGCGCTCGCGTTGATCCAGCGGGTCGTTCAACTCGGTGAAAGCGTTGCCGCACTCCAGGCCGCCGATGTAATGTTCAAAGCGCTCCACGAGGTCCGGCGCGCCGGGCTTGGCCTTGGCCAGCGGCGAGACCTCGGTGGGAAAATCGATGACGAAGGTCGGTTGGATCAAGTGCGGCTCGGCGGTGGCGCCGAACAGCTTTTCCACTAGATGCCCCCAATTCGGCTGCTTGGTCAGCGAGATACCCTTGGCCTTGGCAGCCTGCCACAAACTGTCGTAGTCGCGATATTGCTCGATGTCGATGCCGCTATATTCCAGGATGGCGTCACGCATCGAGATCCGCCGCCAAGGTGGGGTCAGATCGATCTCGTGCCCTTGATACGTAATCTTGGGGCTACCAGCGACTTCTAAAGCGACGCGATGGTAGATCTCCTCCACCAGGGCCATCATGTCGTGATAATCGGCGTAGGCCTGATAGATCTCGATGGCGGTGAATTCGGGGTTGTGGTCGGTGGAAATCCCCTCGTTGCGAAAGTTGTGGCCGATCTCATAGACGCGATCCAACCCGCCGATGATCAGGCGCTTTAGATACAATTCATCGGCGATGCGCAGATAGAGCGTCTGGTCGAGCGCGTTGTGATAGGTGGTGAAAGGCCGCGCGGCGGCGCCGCCGTAGATCGGCTGCAAAACGGGCGTTTCTACCTCGAGAAACCCCTTTTGGTCGAGGATGCAGCGCACCGTGCGGATGATGCGCGTGCGCGTGATAAAGATGCGCCGCACCTCTTCGTTCGCGATCAAATCCAGATAACGCTGGCGATAGCGGGTCTCGGTGTCGCGCAGGCCGTGCCATTTTTCCGGCAGAGGGCGCAGCGCTTTGGCCAAGAGCTGCCAATTGTCGGCGCGCACGGTGATTTCGCCGGTGCGCGTGGCGAAAAGGGGGCCCGTCACCTCTACGAAATCGCCGATATCGATCTGGTCGCGGAAAAGCTGGTAGCTTTCCTCGCCGAGAATGTCTTGGCGCAGGTAGATCTGGATCCGGCCGGAGCTATCGGCGATATGAGCGAACGTAGAGCGGCCCATGACGCGGATGGACATCAACCGGCCGGCCACGGTGACGCGTACCTCCTTGCCCTCGCCGGCCGCCTCGTAGGCGGCCAGGGCCTGGGCGGCGGTATGCGTCTTGTGCGACCGCGGAGGATAGGGGTCGATGCCCCGACGACGGAGCTCTTCCAACTTTGCCAGGCGTTGCTCTCTGCGATCGTTGCTCTCGGCCATGACACCCTTCCGTTCTATAAACGTGCTGCTGAGTGAGAGGGGCTACAGCGCTTATTCGATAGCCAAGATGGTAAAGTGGATCAATCCGCTGGGGGTGTGGACGGCCACCTCATCCCCAACGCTTTTGTTCAAAAGCGCCCTACCCAGCGGCGACTCGTTCGAGATGCGGCCGGCCAGGGGATCCGCCTCCGCCTGACCGACGATCAAATAGGTCTCAGGGTCGTCGAGCCCCCTCTCGAGCACGGTCACTTTTGAGCCAAGGGTGACCATGCCGCAGCCATCGGCGCGCTCTAAAATCTGGGCATCGGCCAGGATGGTCTCGATGGTGCGGATGCGTCCCTCTACAAAAGCCTGCTCGCGCTTGGATTCGTCATAGGCCGAGTTCTCCATGATGTCGCCCTCTTGGCGCGCGGCCTTGAGATTTTGCGCTATCTCCCGGCGTTTGACCGTGCACAGATACTCGAGTTCCTCTTCGAGCTTGCGCCGGCCTTCGGGGGTAAGAAATTGAACCTTTGCAGACATACGTTCCTCCACGCACTCGCCCGCGCCCTCCGTCGCGGGCTCATGGTAGCAAAAAAGCGCCCAAGGGCGCGATAGAATTGTTTAGGCCGTGCACTTGTTGCCAAGCATTTATCTTATTATAATAAAAAAATGGCGCGACGCCAAACGGAACACCCTAGACGATACAGCAGGGGCGGCGGCGAGGCCGTCGAGGAGGCGAACCCATGGACGCGGCGAGGTTGTTGAGCGAGGCCTTGGTCATCGATACGCACAATGACACCATCGTGGCGCACATCCGCCGCGGCAATTATTCCCTCTTTGCCGACGGCGAAGCGGCACGCCAAGGGGCGGAGGCGCGCCATGCTGGCACTATCTCCTTCTTGCGCGGGTCGGAGGCGCCGCGCCCTGGGGCAAACCCCATCCAGATCAATGTGCCCAAAATGCGCCGGGCCGGCATCGACTGCGGCTTTTTCGCCATCGATGTCACTCTGGCCTTCAAGAACTGGCTGACCTACGCTCTGGACGGCTTGGGCTATCTGCTGCACGACCTGCAGAACAGTGGGGCGGAGGCCGTCATCGTGCGGCGCGCTCAGGATGTGCTCGAGGCCAAGGCTGCGGGGCGCCCCGCGCTCTTGTTGGCCGTGGAGCATGCCGATGTCGTCGAGCGCAGCCTAAATGTGTTGCGCGCCCTTTATGAGCTGGGGGTGCGCTCCATCGGGCTGACCCATAACCTCAGCAGTTGGGCCGCCGACGGCAACGCCGAGGCGCGCGATGGCGTGGGCCTGACCCGCTTTGGCCGCGAGTTGGTGCGTGAGATGAACCGCCTGGGCATGGTCGTCGACCTGGCCCACGTCAGCCAGAGCGCCTTTTTCTCGGCGTTGGAGATCGCGGAAAAGCCGGTGATCTTTTCGCATGGCAACTGTCGCGCCCTGTGCGATCACCCGCGCAACCTCACCGACGACCAACTCCGCGCCTTGAGGGATAACGGTGGGGTCATTGGCCTGAGCTTTGTGCCCATGTTCGTCGATCGCGAGGAGCCGACGCTGGAGCGCTTTTTCGATCATGTCGATCATGTGGTGGAGGTGGCCGGCATCGAGACCGTGGGCCTGGGCAGCGACTTTGACGGCGGCGGCACGCTGCTTCCCGACGCCACCCACCTGCCCCGAATCGTCGAGGGCCTGGCCCGGCGCGGCTATGCCGAGCACGAGCTGCGCCACCTCCTCGGCGAAAACACCATGCGCGTCCTGCGGCAGGCGATGGGCTAGCAGCCGTCGATCGTCGCCGCCTGCACCGTCTGCTTGGCCAGGCGTTCGCTATTCGGCTCGCGCCCGATCCCCGGCGCGTCCGGGCAGGTTACCCGCGAAGGGCCGCTCAACTCGATCTCGGGCTCGGCCAGATCGGGCGCGTAAAAGCGATCGCTGGGGAATACGTCCGCCGGATAGCGAAAGTTGGGCAATGTAGCCAGCGCCATGTTGTGCCCCTGGCCCACCGCCGATTCCAGCATTCCCCCCACCCAACAGGGGATGCCGCCCTGTTGACACAGGTCGTGGATGGCCACCGCGTTGGTTAGGCCACCTACCCGCCCCGGCTTGATGTTTATCCACCCACAGGCGCCGATCTCGATCGCCTTCCTAGCCCGATCCACCGAGGTGATGCTCTCGTCCAAACAGATGGGCGTGTCGATCTCGTTTTGCAACGTGGCATGGTCGATCAAGTCGTCGTGCGCCAGCGGCTGCTCGATCATGGCCAGGCCGTAAGTATCGAGCTTGCGGAACATCGCCGTCGATTCGAGCCGATAGGCGCTGTTGCAGTCGATGTGGATCGGCAGATCGGGAAAAGCCGCGCGCACCCGGGCGACCATGTCCACATCCCAGCCCGGCCGGAACTTGAGCTTGACCCGCTTAAAGCCCGCCGCTTTGGCCTTGGCGATCTCTTTCAGCAGCTCATCCACCGTGTCCATGACGCCGAAATCGGCGCCCACATCCACCGTCGGCCCCGTCCCGCCCAACAGTTCCCACAGCGGGCGGCCCTTCTGTCGGGCGTCGAGATCCCACCAGGCCAGGTCTAGCGCCGCCTTGGCGAAATGGTTGCCCTTGAAGGCCGCCAAGAGCGCCTGCAGGGCCTCGCCGCTGGGCACCTCTTGGCCGACGATCCTCGGTGCTAGGTGGTCGCGCAACAGCGCATAAACGCCGGCGGCCCACTCGTTGCAATAGATGGGCAAACGCCCAGGGGTGGCCTCGCCCCACCCGTAGGCGCCCTCGCCGCTCATGCGCACCAGGACGCTCTCGATGGTATACTCGTCGCCATAAGCCGTGCGAAAGGGGTAGACCAACGGCATAGCCACATGATAGATCTCGATGCGCTCGATTCTCATAGCTCGTCTTCTCCCTCAGCCCATCTCCAACTTGCCCGTCGCTCTGAGCCGGGCGCCGTACTCCTCCAGGGCGGCTCGCTCCTCGGGCGAGAGCGTCTCGCGCTCGGCCAGGCCGGCGGCGATGCGCTCGAACAGCTCGACGTTGCGCAGCCCGACGATGGTCACATCCACCGCCTCGTGGCTCAGCACATAGCGGTAAAAATCCACCGGATCGGGTGCGTTCTCCACGCCGGCCTTTTCCCCGAACAGCTTGTCGTTGCGCGAGGCGTTCATGATCACCACGCCGGTGTTGTGCCGCATCGCCGCCGGAAAGACCGTCGTCTCTGGCTCCTTGTAGGCACAGTTGTACCAGCACAGCACGGTGTCGAACTCGCCCGTATCCACCGCCTTGGCGATCAGCTCCCATTTGTGGCCGGTGACGCCGATGAAACGGGTCAGGCCCTCCTCGCGGGCCTTCCAGGCTGCCTCCAGCGCCCCGCCGGGGGCCAAGATCTGTTCTAGATCCTCGGGCGTATTCACATAGTGCATCTGCCAGATATCGACATAATCGGTGCGCAGCAGGCGCAGCGAGGTCTCCAGCTCCTCTCGCGCCTCCTTGGCCGACCGCTTGCCCGACTTGGTGGCCAGCACCAGCCCTTGCCGGCGGCCCAGGAGCGCCTCGCCGAGTACCTCCTCATCCTTGCCGTCGCGATAGGCGCGCGCCGTGTCGACATAGGTCACGCCGGTGTCCAACGCGCGGCGATAGCCCTCCACCGTCTCATTGTAGGCCCCGCCGATGCCCAGCCGGGTGACGCGGAGCCCCGTACGACCGAGCACGGCCGTGGGAAGTTCGTACTTCATTTTGCCTCCCCTTCTTCTTCATAGGAGCGCGGGCCTCCTAGCCCGCATACGCCGTCGTGGACGGGACATCACGCTCCTGTCGTATCCTGTATCTTTCAGGCCACCCGATACCGCTCGAAGGCGGCTTCGTCCAGTTCCACGCCCAGGCCGGGCGTGTCGGGCACGCGCACCAGCCCCTCGGCCGGCACGAGCGGCTCCTTGCTGATATAACCCTCGCGCAAAAAGTGAAGGATGTCGGCGGGCAGCGTGGCGTTGGGGATGGCCGCGCCCAAATGCACGTTGAACGCGGCGGCGATGTCCAGGCAGTGCCCCTCGAACTGCACCCATACCGGGCAGCCGGCGGCCTCGGCCACCGCGGCGGCGGCGCGGGTCTGGTTCGGCGTGCCACCCACGTTGACGTAATCCATCGCCTCGAGCCGGGCCATGCGCAAGATCAGCGCCGTGTCGTGGGTGTGGATGGCCAGCGGCGTGGCGCATTTCTGGCGCAACAGGGCGTACCACTCGGGCCGCGCCTTGGGCACCGGGTCTTCCAGGCATTCCACGTTGTACCCGACGATCTCGCGATCGATGCGCGCCGCGACCGCCGGCAGGGCCAGGGTCTCGTTGGGGTCGATGCGGATGGCGTATTCGTGGCCCACCGCCGAGGCGATGGCCTTAACCTGGGCGGCACAATCCCAGGGGCGGGCCTTGATCTTGTGCACCTTAAAGCCGAGGGCGGCCCCCTCCTCCGCGTGTCGGGCCGTCTCTTGCGGCGGGAGGTAGGGCGACCAATAGGCCACCGGCACCCGATCGCGATAGCGCCCACCGAGCAGCTCGCAGACCGGCACGCCCAGCGCCTGGCCGGCGATATCGAACACGGCGTGGAGGAAGGGGGGATGCAGGTTATAGGCGTCCAGCGCCAGGGGGTTCTGGCCGATGAGCCGCTCCCCGGCCTGCCGCGCCTCGTCCAGCGAGCGCCCGCCCTCGCCCAACCCCACCAAGCCCTCATCGGTGTACACGCGCACCACAACGTAGGCGTCCTCCTCCTCGGGCGTCGTGCCGCTCATTGCCCGCCACCGACGCATCGGCTCCTTGAACGAGGCCTTCCAGGGGACAAAAAGCTTGTTGTATTCGATGGCCGTGATCTTCACAGGGCCCTCCTTTTTTCACAGCCGTATGCGGGATGGAAGGACTTTACTTCAAGAGGCGAGGGGATGTCAACGGGGCCGGGGCGGCACAAGAGGCCTTGGCCCTGATGAGCTGATCTGTGAGGCGAATGGCCTCGCGGTTTGAGAGGCCCTCGGCGGGCCGTGATCGTGATAGCGAGGGGAGGGCGCCCAAGTCAGGCGCGCCCTTGCGGGAAGCGGGGGCGCGCCTGAATAAAGGGGAATCGCCAAGCTTACCCTTTGAGGCCGGTGGTTACAATCCCTTGTACAAAATATTTTTGCGCGATGAAGAACAGGATCAGACAGGGCAGTGCCACGATGATGCTGGCGGCCATGAGGAGGTTATCTTTGGGTGGACCGGCAGAAAGCTGTGCATAGGTGGTACCCAAGGCAAAATAACGTAGCCCTTGTACAGCGGTCATCTTGTCCGGGTCATTTAGATAAATAAGCGGTCCCATAAAGTTGTTCCAGTTGCCCACAAAGCCCAAAGCAGCTGCCGTAGCAATGGCCGGCTTGGAGAGGGGAAGTAAAATGACCAAAAAAGTTCGCAAAGGTCCTGCCCCATCTATTTCAGCTGCCTCATCCAATTCGCGAGGGATGCTCATATAGAATTGGCGCAATAAAAAGATATTAAACGCACCACCTCCAAACCAGGCGGGTACAACTAATGGTTTAATTGTGTTAACCCACCCAAGAGTCTTAAATATCAAGTAGCTTGGAATAAGAGTAACTTCGCCTGGAAGCATCATAGTAGATAGCATGATGAAAAACCACAAGTTACGGCCTGGGTACTTGAAACGGGCAAAAGAATAAGCCACAACCGAAGCCGAGCTGATAGCCCCAGTAAGGTTGAGGGTTGTGATGACGACCGAGTTCCAGATCCAACGTCCAAAAGGGGCCTCAGTCCACAAGCTGGTATAGTTTTGCACCCATAAGGGTTTTTTGGGCCATAAAGTAGGGGGGAAGGTAGCAATCTCGGCCGAGCTTTTGCCCGAACTGACAAGCGCCCATAAGAATGGAAACATGAACATAAAGCTTCCTATCGTGACTACAAGATAGAGAAGCGGGCGCGTCAGGGTCAACTTCTTCCGCCTATATCGTCTTGGATACACTGTGCCGAGCGCTATTGAGCTTTCTGCCATCGCCCTTTATGCCTCCCCTCGATAGAATACCCATCTCCTGGAGAGACGGAAT
>JACIWY010000150.1 GCA_014360745.1 Chloroflexota bacterium | reverse complement strand
CCCGGCCAGCAGCTTGCTGCGCACGATGGCTTCCAAGCCCCAGGCCCAGTAGCTGTGCCAGCCAAGCGCTTTGCCGTAGGAGTACAAATCTTCATACTCGGTGAGAAAGATGGTTTTGGCGGGGCCCGTCGGCAGAAGCTGCCCCAGCGTGTGCAGGTTCAAGAGCAGATAGGGCAGGAGCAACAGCGCGTAGCAGCCCAGCCCCGCTCCAGCACGCTGCGCCCTCTGTCGGCGGGTGCCTGCACTCATGGCCACCGCGATCAGCAACACGGGCAGGAGCAAAAAACCGTCCTGTCGTGTGGGCGGCGCCAGTGCTGCCAGCCCGAAGGCCGGGAGCTGCCAATGGGCATCGTGCAGCCCCTTGATCGCGCAAAGCAGTGAGGCGCTGACGATGAGCGCATAGTAGATGGTCGCCTCGGTGCGCAGTGAGTAAACAAAAATATCCGGGGAAAAGGTCGCCAGGAGCGCCGCCGAGAGGGCATAGAGCGGGGAACAGGAGAAGGCTCTGGCCACGGCGTAGGCGAGCAGGGCCAACAGCGCTCCGCAGAGAACGCCCGGCAGGAGCGCCGCGAACAGCGATCGCCCCAAGACCGAAAGGGGCGCGCTCATGATGAGTGCTGCCAGAGGAGGCCAATAATCGCAAGCGGGATGGCTGAGCGCGCTCACGTCGCCCAAGAAATGCCAGATATAGTCTATGACCAACCCTCGGCCAGCGGCGACGTTCGTGGCCAACGTGTAATAAAAGGCTGGGTCGGCGTGTCCAGGATGTTTGGTCAGGGCTGCCAGAGGTAAGCGCGCGCCCAGCGCCAAGGTGGTGATGGCGAACAGACAGATCCGGCGCGTCCGTCGCTCCATCAGTCTAGCCTCGATGGTCTTCATCTCCTCTCCCCACATTGCCCGAGTGATCATTGAAAGGAGTGAAAGGATGCTTTCTGCTGCACTATCCCCCTTTCTCTGCCTTTCGTTGATTATACCTATGGTCATTGCACTCCGTCGAACCGGGCACGAGCATTTTGCCCGCAAGCTCGATTTCAAGAAGCGCGGGGCTCCTGCCCCGCATCTTGTCAAGTTGAGGCCGCCCACGCCTCAGTTGACACCTCGCGCGCTCCTTCGCTAACATGCCCATAACTATCCCCTACGGCGCCCGAGATCGTTGGGGGTGAACGCCTTTTTATATGGACGCTCGACAAAACATCACGAGAGGACGAATGCCCGATGGCCCCGATGAGCAAACGTGAGCGCGTGTTGCGCACGATGCGTCACCAAGAGACCGATCGTGTGCCGGTCTATGACATCCTACAGAATGATGGCCTAATCGAGTACCTGGCCGGCGAGCGGCTGACGGTGGAGAATGGGGCACGGGTCAAAGGCCGGGCCATTGCCCGCTGCCTGGATATGACGCGCATGGCCGATGGCCCGCGGGCGCCGGGCTTGCGTGTCAGTGCTGAAGGGCTGACCATCCGCGACGAGCGCTGGACCTCTTGGATCGTGGAACGCCCCTGGCGCGATTGGGAAGGATTGCTGGCCTGGGTGCGGGGTGAGATCGAACGCGTCGAGAGCCTGACCTTTGATCGAGATTTTGTTGAGGCCTTTTATCAACGGCTGGATCGCTTTCAGGGGTACTTTGGCGATGACACCGTCCAGGTGGTGGAAAGCGGGGTCGGCTTGACCGAGATGTACTGGGCAGTGGGCTGGGAGAATTTCGCCTACCTATTGGCCGATGAGCCGGAATGGGTGATCGCCTGGCTGGATGCCCGCCATCGCGCCGAATTGCGGCGGGTTCAAGCCCTTGCCGATCCTCGACGTATTCTGGTGGCGTTGCCCTACGATGATATCGCCTGCAAAAGCGGCCCTCTGATCTCGCCGCATTGGTTGCGCCAGCATTGGTTCCCTCGGTTGGCGCGCCTGGTCGATGCCTGGCACGCGCGAGATACTTTCTGCCTTTTTCATTCCGATGGCAACCTTTGGCCTCTGTTGGACGACTTGGTCGCCGCGGGCATCGATGGCTTGAACCCCATCGAGGTGGCCGCCGGTATGACCGTGCGCGAGGTCCGCAAGCGCTACCCCCAGCTCTTTCTCACCGGGGGTGTGGATGTCAGCCAGCTTCTTCCGCTGGGGACGCCGGAGGAGGTGCGTGCAGCCTGTGAGGAAAATATCCGCGCCACCAACGGCCGGGGTTATTTTCTGGGCTCCACCACCGAATTGCATTGGGAGATCCCGCTGGAGAACATACTGGCCATGTTCCGTACGGCTTGGGGCAAGGAGATATAACGGCCCAGCGAACGATCGGGCGGGGAAAAGCGCAGGTCTCGCTTGGTCGGTCTGGGATACAGCCCTGGGGGGAAGACTAACCAAGCGAGACCTGTTACAATTTCATTCTAGCACAAATTGGCCGTTTGTTCGGTTACAATTCCATGAAAACGAGTTGAGCATTTATATATAAATTCGCTCAGCGGCGGCGTTTGGGAACGGGATATTTGGCTAGCCGGGCGTATTTGGGTAGAGGGCCGCCGATCAGTGGCCTGGCGTATTCGATAAAAGCTTGTGTGACGTCGTTGCACTCGACGCTCAGGTATTCTCCGGGCATCACCCGCTCCTTGTTGGCTACCGCTTCCAGCGGGGCTAGGCCCGTCTCGCACACATAAGTGGGGCCAGGCCGGCGCGCCAGGGTGATCATCTTGCCCGTCTCGCCTTGCACGGCCGCCCGCACGGCGGCTCTGCCGACGGCATAGGCTTCCTCGCGATCTACCGACGACATCAATTCGGCGAAGGAACGTTGGAGATAGCCCGGCTTGTCCATGCGCGCGCGTATGCCGATCTTGGCGCGGATGGCCTCGGCGATCACGTCTACCGCGCCTCCCAGCGCCTTGTGACCAAAAGCGTCCACGTCCCCAGGCGCGGCGGTCTCGCCCAATTCCCTACCGGAAGGGTCTTTGACCCCTTCGCTCACCGCAGCCACGCAGTACCCATGCCGCTCATAGGCCGTGCGCACATCTTCGACGATCTTGTCCAAGGTCACCGGGCATTCGGGCACGTAAATGAGATGTGGCGGATCCCCCGCGTTTTCGCGGGCCAGGGCAGCGGCGGCAGTCAGCCAGCCGGCGTGGCGCCCCATGATTTCCATCAACTTGATGGGCCCGCTATCGCCCATCGCCTCGGTGTCCATCGCCGTGTTGCGTATCGCTGAGGCCACAAAGCGGGCCGCGCTGCCATAGCCGGGGCAATGATCGGTCATCATCAAGTCGTTGTCCACCGTCTTGGGCACCCCGATGGCGTGCAGCTCGTAGCCTTCGCGTTGGGCGATCAAGCTGATCTTGTTGGTCGTGTCCATCGAATCGTTGCCGCCGATATAGAAAAAGTAGCGCACGTTATAGAGCTGGAACACCTCCAGCAGCCGTTCATAATCGGCATCGCGGACCCTATAGCGCACCGTGCCCAGCGCCGAAGCGGGCGTGTTGCGCAGGATTTCGAGCGTTTGAGCATCTTCGCGGCGCAGATCGATGAACTCTTCGTTCAGGATGCCCGCGATGCCATGCACCATGCCGTAGATACCTTCGATTTCGGGGTGTTCCATGGCCTCGTGAATGACGCCGACGAGGCTGTTGTTGATGACCGCCGTCGGCCCGCCGGACTGACCGACCACCAAATTCCCTTTGACACTCATGGTAAACTCCTCCTGCGACGAATGCCGCCTGTTCTTAGCACACTAACTATAGAGGATCGGGGCTCTGTGTCCAATCCGCCATTCGCGCCCTTCGCCTCTTTGACACCTGCCCCTTTGCGGATTATGCTTCTCTCGTTGTTTACCGCCGCTTCATCCTATGCGGCGCTCCGGTGCCGCGCCAGGAGATGACCATTGCATCGCTGGAAACTGAATGTTTTCGTCGTTTGCTTTGCCCAGTTGCTGACCCTGATCGGTTTCTCTGCCTATCTGCCCTTCATGCCCTATTACATCATGGACCTCGGCGCCGGCAGTTATCAAGAGGCGGCCAAATGGCAAGCACTTTTCGAGACGGGCAGCGCCATGGCCATGATGTTGGCTTCCCCCGTCTGGGGCGCCCTCGCCGATCGTTTTGGCCGCAAAGTGATGTTGATGCGCGCCACCTTTTTCGGTGCCTTGTTGGCCTTTGGCATGAGCCTTGTCCAAACGCCGGTGCAACTCGTGATCATCCGCACGCTCCAAGGGGCCTTTTGCGGCACAGTCTCGGCGGCCATGGTCATGGTGGCCACGCAAACCCCCGATGAGCATCTCGGCGTGGCCCTCGGCCTGATGCAAACGACGCAATATATCGGCCACGCGATTGGGCCGCTGGTCGGGGGTACCTTGGGCGATACCTTGGGCTATCGCAGCGTCTTTCCTGTCTCCGCTGCCATGATGGCCGTCGCCCTGGTGATGATCGCCCTCTTCACCCATGAACGATTTGAAGCGCCTCAACGTGCGATCAAGGTGGCAAGCGCCCGAGCAAGCGGCCTGCCTCTGGAACGGTTGCGCGAGGTGATCACCCGTAATGCCATGATCATGCTGCTGGCCTTGGGAGCCATCCGCTTCGCCATGGCGGTGGAATCGCCGATCATCTCCCTTTATGTGAAAAGTATGGCCCCGGATCATCCTCGCATCGCCACCTTGGCGGGCATGGTGGTCTCGGCCTCTTCGATCAGTACTGCCCTGGCCGCCCTGGCCATCGGCAGGTTGGCCGACAGGGTCGGGCAGAAAAAGGTGTTGGTGGCCTGCGCCTTGGGCGTGGCCGCTTTTCAAGCTCCCCAGGCCTTTGCCACAAGCCCGATCCAACTAATCGTTCTGCGCGTTTTTCAGGGCGTCTTTATGGGCGGGACGGCTCCCACGGCCAACGCTCTGCTTGCGCGCACCACCCCCTCCGAGCGCCGGGGCACCATCTTTGGGCTTTCCAACAGCATTCAGGCCGGCGGGAGAGCTTTGGGCCCGATGGTCGGCGCAGGGGTGGCCAACAACCTGGGCATGTCCAACGTCTTTTTGGTCACTGCCTCGTTGCTGGCCGTCATCTCCGGAGTGGTGGGGTTTTTGGTCCAATTACCCAAGGTGGCGCCCTTTGGGCAAGCGGCCCCTTCCCCGGCGGTGTCGCCGGGCTTGGCCGCGACGGGTCAAGTCGCCAAGACCAAGATGGGAGGGTAGAACGATGCGATTGGTGCAATTTCAAGTGCCGGGCTGGGGGCGTCGGGTCGGCCTCGTTAAGGGTGATATGGTGCTCGATCTTACCGAGCTCGAGCCGACATGGACGATGGTTTACAACGTGTTCCAAGCGGCGCGTGGCCAGGGCTTGACCCTGGATGCGGCGGTGGAGCGCGCCTTGGAAGGCAGACAGCCAGCCCAGTTTAGCTACAAAACGCTATGGGAAGCCTACCCCGGCGATGTGGGCGGCTGGCTGTTGCCCCCGTTGGATCACCCCGACCCTGCGCATTGTTTCATCGGCGGAACCGGCCTGACCCATCTGGGCAGCACCCAGGCCCGTGGGCAGATGCACAGGGGCGGCGATGATTCACAGGCTCAAGGCGTTCCTCCCGCCAAGCCCCAGACCGACTCTGAAAAGATGTTCGCCATGGGCCTGCGCGGGGGCAAACCGGCGCCCGGCCAGCGGGGCATCGCGCCGGAATGCTTTTACAAGGGCTCTGGTGTTATCCTGCGCGGCCACCATGAGTTTCTAGATATTCCCCCCTATGCTCAGGACGGCGGCGAGGAGCCCGAAATCGTCGGCTGTTATATCATCGGTAGCGATGGCGTGCCTTATCGCTTGGGGTTTGCCTTGGGCAACGAATGGTCTGATCATGCCATGGAGCGCGTCAATTACCTTTGGTTGGCTCCATCCAAGCTGCGCACCTGCGCTATCGGCCCCGAATTGGTTACCGACGAACCTTTCCAAGATCTCCGCGGTCGCTGTCGCATCCTGCGCCGGCGCGAGGTGCTCTATGATTCGGGCGAGCTGCTCACCGGCGAGGCCAATATGAGCCATTCATTGGCCAATCTCGAAGATCACCATTTCAAACATGCCCAGTTCCGCGTGGCCGGCGACGTGCACCTTTACTTCTTTGGCACGATGAAGCTCTCTTTTGGCAGCCGTGGCCCCTTCGAGGAGGGCGATGTGATCGAGATCGATTTCCCCCGCATGGGCAGGCCCCTGGTGAATCGCGTGCGTCGCCTTGTGGCCGACGATGTTCCTGTACAGGTGCGCCGAGCTTGATAGGAGCGCGAGCGCCCGCGCTCGGCGACATCTGGGGCGCGGACGTCTTCGCCAGGAATGCAAAAGCGTGTAAGGGTTGCGTTTTGCTTCAATCTTTTGTATAATCGAACTGGCCTCGGCGTATTGCGAAGGGGAGTAGATGCATAAAGCGGGTAAATAGGACATAGTCACTCTTGATTCGTTCTGCATTTTGTGCTATAATCGGTGTGGCCGATCCCATTCCGTTGCTTGGAGTTGGCAAGTTGAGTATCAAGCTCACTGTCGAGTTCCTGGGGCTGTCGAGGCAGCTGGCCCAAACCAAATCGTGCCTGGTCGAAGTGGATGACCAGGCTACGTTGCGTGATGTGGTGCGACAGGTAGCCCAACGTTTCCCCGCTCTGCTTGGCCCCGTGATCGTTCCCAATACCTACGATCTCGAGGCTGCCTATATGCTCAATGTCGAGGGCAAACGCGCTGTTCGCGATCTGGACACACCCGCTGAGGATAACCAGCGCCTAATACTCATGTTTCTGGAGGCAGGGGGTTAAACTATGTACTCGTACACGGGCAAGATCCTACATGTAGACCTGTCGAAGCAAAAGACATGGGTCGAAGAGGTGGACGCCGACTTTCTCAAAAAGTACATAGGGGGTGTCGGGCTGGCGACTCGCCTGGCCTATGACAACATCCCTCGAGGCGCCGATCCGCTGGGACCCGAAAACGCTCTGTGCTTCGCCTGTAGTCCGTTTGCCGGCACCACCATGCCGGTGGGCACCAAGCATGGCCTGGCTTTCAAATCGCCGTTGACCGGCTTTATCGGCGATTGCCTGTCGGGCAGCCATTTTTCCGAGATGTTTCGCCGGGCCGGATGGGATGGGATCGTCATCACCGGCAAGGCCGAGGATTGGACCGTGCTCTTTATCGACGATGACGACGTCCAGTTCCTGGATGGTAACGAGTTCGTCGGCATGGGCACGCTCAAGACCCAAGAGGCCATCCGCGAAAAGATGGGTGACGAGAACGTCCGCGTCAGCGCGATCGGGCCAGCAGGCGAGAACCTGGTGCGTTTCGCCCTGATCGACAACGACGGCCGACAAGCGGGGCGTTGTGGCCCGGGCGCGGTCATGGGCTCCAAGAAGCTCAAAGCCGTCGCCGTGCGCGGTTCTCACCCCATCACCGTCGCCGATCCCGACGGGCTGCTGCGCGAGACGCTCCGGCTGATCAAGGAAAGCCAGGGGCCTGGCACGGCCAAGTATCGCACCTTGGGCACGCCCTCGAACGTGCTGAATATGAACGCCCTCGGTGTGCTGCCCACCCGCAACTTTCAAGAGACGGTGTTCGAAGGCGCTGAGTTAATCAGCGGCGAGTACCTTGCCGAGCATTACAAGGTCAAGGCGGTGGGCTGCGCCGGCTGCTCCATCGCTTGCGAACAGTGGGCCCAGGTCAGAGAGGGCAAATATAAGGGGGCCATTATCGGCCTGGACTATGAGCCCCTCTTCGCTGTGGGCTCGAACTGCGGCATCGACAGCCTGCCGGCCGTCATCCGTTTGGTGCAGCTCGAGGACGATCTGGGCATGGATGGTATGAGCTGTGGCGTGGTGGTCGGTTTTGCCATGGAATGCTTTGAAAAGGGCATCCTGACCAAAGAGGACTTTGGCGGGCTGGAGCCCCGTTTCGGCAACGACGACGCTGCCGTGGAATTGATCAAAATGATTGCCTATCGCCAGGGGATCGGCAATGTGCTGGCCGAGGGCGTCAAGCGCGCCTCCGAGATCATCGACAAGGGGAGCGAGCACTTTGCCATGCACTCCAAGGGCTTGGAGATGCCCGGCTATGACGTACGCAGCCTGCAAACCTTCGCCATGGGCTTGGCCGTGCAGACGCGCGGTGC
>JACIWY010000015.1 GCA_014360745.1 Chloroflexota bacterium | reverse complement strand
GGCCCAACCCGGCCCTACCGCGGCTGTGCAGCGCCGGATCGGCCTGCGCAAATTCCTCAAAGATCAGCTCCAACTTGTCCTCTGGGATACCGACTCCGGTGTCATGCACGCCGACGGTCACGGCTCTATCGCCTTGTTCGACCTGGATGTGGACGCCGCCCTTGTCGGTGAAGCGCAAGGCGTTGTTGAGCAGGTTGAGCAAGACTTGGCGAATCCGCGTGCGATCGATGAACAGCAAGGGCAGGTCTTCGGGCAGTTTGACCTTGAGGAAAAGGCCTCTTTGCCGGAAGAGCGGCGCCATCGTCTCGGCTGCGTCGTTCACAATGACGCGGATGTCCGCCAGTTCGCGATACATGGGCAGGCGCGAAGCATCTATGCGCGAGAGATCCAAGATGTCGTCCACCAAGCTACGCAAGTGGCGGCTGGCGCGGTACATCTCTTGGATATCTCCCTCCAGGGCAGGCGTCCAAACCACGCCCTCGTATACCTCCGGCGATAGATACATCATTTCGGCAAAACCAACGATGATGTTAAGCGGCGTGCGTAGCTCGTGGCTGACGCTGGCGACAAAGTGCTCCTTCAATGCCCGGGCCTCCTCGGCCTGCCGTCTCGCCAAGGCCAACTCGGCGTTGGTGCGTTGCAGCGAGACATAAGCCTCGTCCAACGCCTTGAGAGTGCGGTTCAGCTCTCCCTGGTGATCTCGCAAGCGCTCGATCGATTCTTGCTGTTGGAGGACCAGCGCCCGTTCCCAATAGTCAACTTGGCTCACAAATTGGCCGGCCAGCGCGCCGATGCCCGTGATTGCGCCCGTAATGAGCAACCAATAGACGAGGTCGATGTTTGCGCCGGAGGCAGCCAGCCCGACGAGCAGGCAGCCGGCGCCGACACCTACGGTTACCCCGGCAAATAGCCCCAATAGAAGGCCGGCGGTCAGCACGGGCAGGGCGAATACCGCCGGTGCTATAGCGTTGCGGAAGGCATACACGACAAGGGTCGCGGCCAGCAAGCCGCCCAGCACATAGAACCAGGATGCCTTCCTGGGCCAGCGACTGCGCATGAGCAGGGTGACAATGGCCAGGGCGAGGCTCCAGACAATGGCGGCAACGGCGGAAAGAGGAGGATTTTGGGGAGCGGTTGCCCAAGGGGTAAAGAAAAAGGCGCCCTGAAAGGTAAAAAGGCCCAAAAACAGAAGGAGTTGCCGGCGAAAGCCGACCATACCTCCCTCAGCTGGCTCTTCCTCCGGGCGGAGGAAATGTTCCCATTTCATACGTCTAATCCCCACCGGATACGTCGCCACAGACCCGCAGCACCCGGCTTTGAGAGGCTTGGCGCACAGGGCGAGTTTAAACGCTACGAGAGCGTATGGGCGTGCCGGGCGATGAACTGATCTTGTTCCTCACGGGTGAGGGCGACCCAGTAGACGCTCCAGCCCGTCACGCGGATCTGCAGCGAGGCGTAGCGCTCAGGGTAGCGCTGAGCCTTGCGCAGGGTATCTGTGTCCAAAACGTTGAACTGCACGGCGTACCCGCCCTGAGCGAAAAAGGTTTTGATGAGCTGGACAAAAGCATCCAGCCCATCCTGCCCGCGCACGGCGCTGGGGTGCAGCATCACATCCAGCACGGAGCCGTTAGGGGTCTCGGTAAAGTCCAGCGAGCTAACCGAGTTGAGCAAGGCGGTAACGCCGCTCTTGTCTCGGCCCGAGGAAGGCCCCACACCGGGGGCAAGCGATTCGAAGGCCCGACGGCCATCGGGCAACGCGCCGACGTGGCGCCCCATACGCCACTGATAATCCAGGGAAAAGAGAGCGGCCTGGCAGGCGCCGCCGCGACCGTTACGAAAGGTATGCACTTTGTGGCAATAATAGTCGGCCACGCGGCGGGCCAGGGCATCGGATTCGGCGTCGTTGTTGCCCCACTTGGGCACGCGGTTGAGCAGATACTGGCGCAGCGGTTCGTGCCCCTCGTAGTTATGGCCCAAGGCCGTTAACAACTCTTCCATCGTGCAGCGCCCCTCGTCGAACACGGCGCGCTTGACGCCCAGCAAACCATCCACCGTGTTGGCTAGGCCCATGCCCACCACCCCGACGCTGTTATAGCGGGGGCCACCCTGGCCGATATCCTTGCCGGTGGCGATGCAGTCGTCGATGGTGCCGGCCAAGAAGGGCGAGGGGTTGATCTGTGGCCATTGGCGCTCGTGGGCGCCGACATAGGTGATCGAGCGGGCGATGATGAAATCCATCTGCCGACGATAGGCGTCGAACAGATCTTCAAACGAGCCAAAAGTGCGTGGGTCGCCGGTGTGCGGGCCAAGCTGCACGCCGCTGACCGGATCGCGTCCATCGTGGAGGGCCAGTTCCAACCCTTTGGCCAGGTTAATGACCAGGTTCATCGTGCAGGCCGCCTCTTTGCCATCGACCGCCGGCTCGTAGCAACCGATGGGCAGGTAAGAACGGGCATCGGGCAATGTCTTGCCCCGTTTGAGCAGCCCCGCGATGGCCGGGACGTCGTTCATGAGCACAAAGGAATTGTGCCCATGGCGGATCAGGTCGGCCACGGTATAGTAAAGGCGATCGGGCGTCTCGGGGGTAAAGCGCACCGACAACTTGGGATCAGGCGTGTTCAACTCGCCGTAAGCCTCTAGCGCCAGGTAGGTCAACTCGTTATCGATGATCGAGCCGTCGCGATCCTGGCCGGCAAAGACATAGTTCTTGCCGTTGCGCAAGCCCTGCGTGCGCGAGGCGTGCTTGAACCAAAAGAACTTGATGAGTTCCTTGGCCTGTTCGCGGGTCAGCCGGCCGGCGTCGATGTCGGCGCGGTAGTAGGGGTAAAGGTGGCGATCAAAATGGCCGGCGGAGCGAACGAGCTCGCCCTCCATTTCGATCCATTCATGCAGGAACCAATGGAATTGGAGCGCTTCGTAAAAAGTGGTCGGGCCGTGGGCCGGAATGCGGCGGCAGCATTCGGCGATGGCCAGCAATCTCGGCGCTTGAGCGGGATGCTCGGCCACCAACGCCTCGGCCAGGTCGGCGAAGCGGTTCGCCAGGGCGATGGCCGCTTCATAGACGATCTCCACCGCTTGCCAAAAAGCTCGTTGCTCCGGCGTGGCGGCATCGCCGGCGTGTTCCCGGGCCTGGCGCACCTCGTCGAGCAGGCCGACCAAGCCGCCGGCAAAGACCTTTTCCCAGCCCGGGGAGATATGGCCCATGTCCAATAAGCCATGAACCAGGCCATAGTTCCACACCTCGTCAAACCAGCTGGCCTCCTTTTTGAGCGCGCCGGCTTTGGCCTCTTCATACCAGGCATCGCGCACCTTGCGCACCAGGTCGCCGTGGTCGAGCTTGTCGACGAACCAGTCCAAGGGGTCGATGGCGATGCGCGCGCGCTTCATCACCAGGGCAAATACGCCGGCCTTCTGCAACACCTTGGGTTGATCGGCATGATCGCGCAGATAAGCGGCTACCTCGGTGGCGAGCTCTTGGGCGGTGAGGCCGGTGTGATCGGCCCAGGGGATCTCTTGGAACTGGCGGAAGAGATGCTCTCGATCGCGCTCGAACGTGCCCCAGACATCTTGGGCTTGGCCGATTTCGACACGTGTGGCCATATCATTGCCTCCTACGCTCGCGATGGACGCAGCCGGTTAGATTCTAGCCCCGACCCTAGAGCTCGTCAACAAAGGCTTGAGCCTGGGCCCGCCTTACGCTAAGATGATGGGTACAGACCCTATCGGGCGTTTACCCTTGCTCGGGTGACGCCTCCATTACCCATAACGATAAAGGAGAACGGGAATGCCCGCCATCGCTTCTGTCGAATTTCGCCAGTTCTCAGCCGTGCATCGCAACGCTTCGCGTAACTGGCTGGTGGTCAAGTTAAACACCGATCAACCCGGCCTTTACGGCTTGGGCGATGCCAGCCCTATGGATAATGAGGAGGAAGTCAAGGGGCTCGTTCGCACCTTTGTAGACAAGTATCTGCTTGGGAAGGATCCTCTCGACTCCGAGGTACACTGGACGGCGATGTATCACGATCCCCATGCCCGTGGAGGCCGCTTGGCCAGCACTGCGCTTTCAGGCTTGGACATCGCCCTGTGGGATTTGAAGGGCAAGATTCTGGGGCAACCGGTGTATCGGCTTTTGGGCGGCGCGCATCGGCTCAAACTGCGAGTGTACGCCAACGGCTGGTACACCAACCCTGGCACACCCCAGCAGAATGCCGAGGAAGCCCGTGCCGTGGTCGACATGGGGTATACGGCGCTTAAATTTGATCCCTTTGGCCAGCGCAACTATTACCAAATCTCGTTAAAAGAGGCGCAATTGGCCGAGGAGCGGGTGGCGGCGGTGCGAGCGGCGGTCGGGCCGCACATCGACATCCTGGTGGAGGGGCATGCCAAATTCGATGTGATGAACGCCATCCAGCTAGGCCAGCGGCTGGAGCCCTATCGGCCGATGTGGTTTGAAGAGCCGGTGTCGGAAGAAAACATTTCCGAGCTTTTGGAGGTGCGGCGCAAGGTGAACATCCCCATTGCCACGGGAGAGCGCCTGTATACCAAGTTCCCCTTTGCCCGGATCGTCGAGGCCCATGCCGCTGACGTGTTGCAGCCCGATATCGCCAACGCCGGCGGCATCACCGAGCTGAAAAAGATCGCCGCTATCGCCGAAGCCAAGCATATTACCATGGCGCCACACAATGTATGCTCGCCGGTGGGAGCTATGGCCGAGCTCCATCTGGGCGCGTCGATCATCAACTTTGAGATCGAGGAATACCATGCCGAGTTTTATAGCGAGCATTATTTCACCGTGTTCCATGGCTTCCCTCGGCAACAGGACGGCTATGTGGCCTTGAGCGATGCGCCGGGGCTTGGATTAGAGCCAAATGAAAAAGAGATCGCGGCTCATCCGCCCTTGAAAAAAGTGACGGCGCGCGGGGGAACGGTAAAAGGCATCTAATAACTTTTTTTGAAGTGAATTTGGCCCCTTTTCGAACTGTCGTATAAAATACAGGTGCCGGGCATCAAGTGCTCAGCACCTTAGGCTATTGAGATTGTTATTTTGGTTTTGCCGCGGCAGTGGAGAGATAAAAGGTCTTCTGGGATGAAAAATCTGATACGTTCTTTGCGATTCCTCAAGAATTATTGGCTACAAGCTGTGATGGCTTTCCTCTGTTTGATCATCGCCTCCGGCTCCATGCTAGTCATCCCGCGTATTTCCCAGATGGCCATCGACCAGGGCATCGTGCGTGGGGATATGCGCCTCGTGATCGAGCTCGCGCTGGCTATGATCGCCTTTGCCCTCTTGCGCGCCGTGTTCCAGTTCTTGCAGGGGGCGCTGGCCGCTCGGGTAGCTCATGGGGCTGCCTTTGATATGCGCAACGTTCTCTATGCCAAGATTCAATCCCTCTCCTTCGGCTATCATGATCAGACTCATACCGGCCAACTTCTGACTCGCGCCACCTCCGATGTAGAACAGGTGCAAATGTTCGTCGGGCGGGGCATGATCATGTTCTTTTCCGCTTTGCTCATGCTCGTCGGTTCTGTCGTGTTGCTCTTGGTGCTGAATTGGCGGTTGGCGCTGATCATCCTGGCCGCCGTCCCGGTGACCTTTGGCCTGTTTGCCTTCTTTGCCGGGCAGGCAATGCCTCTTTTCAAAGAAGCCCAACAGCGCCTCTCAACCCTGAATACCATTTTGCAAGAAAACTTTGTCGGCGTGCGCGTGATCAAAGCCTTTGTCCGCGAGCGCCACGAGGCCGAACGGTATGAGGCGGCTAACAAAGCCTTTTACGATATCAATATTCAGGTAAACAACATCCTTTCTTTGGCCTTCCCCACCATCTTTGGCATCGCTAACTTGGCAACTCTGGCCATTTACTGGGTCGGCGGGATGCAGGTCATTAACAATCTCCTCACCGTAGGCGAGTTGGTGGCCTTTGCCAGTTACTTGATGATGGCCTTTTTCCCCGTGTTGATGATGGGCTTTATCGTCTCCATGCTTTCCTCTGCCGCGGCCTCGGCCACGCGCATCTTTGAGATCCTAGACGCCCGTTCGGAGGTGGTGGAAAAGCCGGGCGCTATCGAATTGCCACGGGTCAAAGGGCGGGTGGCCTTTGAAGGGGTGACGTTTCGTTATTATGGCGGCGGCGAGCCGGTGCTCAAGGAGGTCAGCTTTGTGGCCGAGCCGGGGCAAAAGGTGGCCCTTCTCGGCGCCACGGGGTCGGGCAAATCGACGATCATCAACCTTATCCCCCGTTTCTATGACGTGAGCGAGGGCCGGGTGACTATAGACGGCTACGATGTGCGCGATGTGACGCTGGAATCGCTGCGCGCCCAGATCGGCATCGTCTTGCAAGAGACGACTCTGTTTGAGGGCACCATCCGCGAGAATATCGCCTTTGGGCGGCCCGACGCAACAGAGGAAGAGATTATCGCTGCGGCCAAGGCTGCCGAGGCCCACGACTTTATCATGAGTTTCCCCAATGGGTACGACACGCGCGTGGGCGAACGCGGCGTGACCCTCTCGGGTGGGCAGAAGCAGCGCGTGGCTATCGCTCGGGCCTTGTTGCTCGATCCGCGCATCCTCATCCTAGATGATGCCACCTCCAGCGTCGATCTGGCCACTGAGCGGCGTATCCAACTCGCGCTGGAGCGGCTGATGGAGGGGCGCACCAGCTTTGTCATCGCCCAACGGGTGGCTACGGTACGCGACGCCGACCAAATCCTGGTCTTGGAAAACGGCGAGATTGTCGCTCGCGGCACTCATGAGGAATTGTTGGCCACCAACAGCCTATATTGCGAAATTTATGGCTCGCAGCTTCAGGATGAGGCCGAACGTCGTCCGGAAGGGACGGCTGAGGAGGTGTCTCTATGAGGCGGCCAGATGCCTATTCCGAAGGTCAGGCCAAAGACACGGGTGCCGTGCTCAGGCGGCTCATTCCCTATCTATTGCCCTACAAAGGACGGCTCGCCCTGATCGTTGTATTATTGCTGCTGAGCGTCTTGACCAATCTTCTCGGCCCTTATCTCATCGGCGTAGCCGTGGATGAATTCATCACCGCCGATGGATCGCGTCAGGTCGCATGGCTGCGTTGGTTGGTGTCGCCGGAGGCTTCACGCGCCCAAGGGCTCGCTGTGGTCATGTTCCTTTTACTGGCCAATTATGCCCTTGCCTGGCTGCTCAACGTGGCCCAATTTCGCCTGTTGGTACGTATGGCTCAACGCATCCTGTTGGAGATGCGCTCGCAGATTCTACAACAGGTGCAGCGCCTCTCTTTGTCTTTCTTTGATCAACACGAGGCCGGCGATCTCATGAGTCGCTTGATCAACGATACCCAGGTGATCAACCAGATGTTTGGGGTGGGGCTCTTGCGCCTACTGGGCATGATATTGATCATGATCGGCATCGTGGCTTCGATGGTTGCCCTTAACTGGCGTTTGGCCCTGGCTTCTTTTACCGTGTTACCGCTCATCGTGGTCATCACCGCCCTCTTTTCCCGGCGGGCGCGCAGGGCCTTTCGTGAGACGCGGCAGACGATCGGCCAGGTCAGCGCCGAGCTGCAAGAGAACATCGCCGGGGTGCGCGAGGTGCAGGCCTTTGCCCGCGAGGCACAGACTCTGAGCGAGTTTCAGGCGGTCAACGAGCGCAACCGCTTGGCCAACGTGCAGGCCGAAACGCTGATCTCCTTCTTTATGCCTCTGCTCGATGTGTTGAGCACGGCGGCGACGGCCATCGTCATCGGCTTCGGTGGCTATCTGATATTGGCCTTTACCCCGCCTCTGGCAACAATCGGTATTCTGGTCTCCTTCCTGAACTATGTGCGGCGCTTTTACGATCCCATCCGCGAACTGGCCAACCTCTATGGCCAGCTTCAGGCGGCCCTGGCCGGCGCCGAGCGCATCTTTGAGTTGCTCGACGAAGAGCCGGACATTACCGACGCCCCAGACGCGATCGAGCTACCACCGGTGCAGGGGCTGATCGAGTACGATCATGTGTCCTTTCGCTATATAGAGGACGAGCCGGTGCTGGACGACGTCTCCTTCCGCGTCGAGCCGGGCCAGACGGTGGCCATCGTCGGGCCCACCGGCGCTGGCAAGACGACGATCATCAACCTACTGGCCCGCTTTTACGATGTCGATAGCGGGGCGATTCGCATCGATGGCCATGACGTGCGCCATGTGACCCTCGACAGCTTGCGCCGCCAGATCGGTGTCGTGCCCCAGGATACCTTTCTTTTTTCCACCACCGTCATGGAAAACATCCGCTATGGGCGCCTGGAGGCCAGCGACGAGGAGGTGATCGCAGCGGCCAAAGTGGCCAACGCCCATCAATTCATCGAGCGCCTACCCGAGGGCTACCAGACCGAGATCGGCGAGCGGGGCTCGCGCTTGAGCCAGGGCAACCGCCAACTATTGGCCATCGCCCGGGCCATCCTCAAAGATCCGCGCATTCTGATCCTGGACGAGGCTACCAGCTCGGTGGACACCCGCACCGAGTTGCTGATCCAGCGCGCCATCGAGCGCCTGATGAGCCAACGGACGAACCTGGTCATCGCTCACCGGCTAAGCACGATCCGCAACGCGGATCAAATCTTGGTCATTCAACAGGGCAAGATCGTGGAGCGGGGCACCCACGAGGAGTTGCTGGCCAGGGGTGGGGTCTATCACGAGCTCTATATGAGCCAGTTCCGCGGCCAGGAAGAGCTTGTATCGGCCCAGGCCGACCTTGGGGAAAAGCCCGCCTGCGCCGACCACACCCCTCATGGGCGAAAAGCATAAGCGAAGCTGCATTGGGGCAGATAAAGCGCTATCTGCCCCAATGCTGTTTACCCTTCCAGAACCAATACCCAATCCTGCATGACGGGCGGCAGCGGCACCGGCCACGTTTCCTGCCCCGAGATCGTGCTCAGAGCATGCTGGGCGCCCGTCTTGGGGTCAAAGAAAAAGGCGCGGTAGCTGCGCGCTGCGTCGAGCCCCTTTAGCCGCGGCAGTTCTCGCCAAGGCACCAGTGCGCGAGGAAAATAAAAGATCCTGGTCTCGCCCTCATTGGCGGAGATGCCCGCGGCGTAGGGGTTCAGGTAATCCCCCTCGTCGGCGTGCGGCTCGATCCACTCCGGGTGGGCCTGAAGGCGCCACCATTCGTAGCGTTCCAACAATGCTTTGCAGATGCCCAGCTGGGCCGAGCCCGGCAGCCGGTAGGCCTCGCTCCAGGGGCGATCTCCCCAGGAGGCGCCATGGGGCGAGGGGCCGTAAGGTTGCTCTGCGGTGTTCACCTGCCAGATGCCGTTGGCTCCATAGGTAAAGCCTTTGGCGCCGGAAAGAAAGCAGGCCCAGAACATGATCCGCTGCACCTCTTCACGGCTATCTTCCAGGATTCCCTCGTAGCACACTTCTCCTTCCACCACCGGCATGGCCGGTCGGCGGGCTACCTCACGGCGCACCTTTTGCACCGTGTTGGGCAGACTGGCCAGGCCGCTGTGGCCGGTCTGAAGCATGTCGATATCGAGCCAGCGGTCATCTAGCACTTGATCGCGCCCCACATCGGTGGGGTGGATGGTGATCGGCCGGCCATAGGGGTCGATCTGGCGGAGATAACGCGACAATTCCGTCCACCCCTCCTTGAGCGCGGCGCGGTCTCGTTCCTTGTCCTCCGACAGGTAATAGGGCATGGCCCCCTCGCCTGCCAGGCACCAGATCACGGGATAGGCCCCATAACGCGCCACCAAGTTACGCCAGTGTTGTTTCATCCGCTCCAGGCCGAGCCACAGAAGATGGTAGCCCCAGCAACCGACGATACAGGGCACCAGCCCCTGGCGCACCAGCCAGTGAATGCGCAGATCGGCCATGTCAAAGTAAGCCGGGTTGATGCGCGCGTATTCGCGCTCCCAGGGGAAGCCGGCCTCGTTGCGGCCCCGTTCGTCAAAGGCCGGCATATCAGGGTAAAGCCCAACGACGATCTGGATAACGGTGAACCCTTTGGCCACGCGGTCAGCCGTCAAAAGCTGAAAATCGTCCGGCCAGCTCAGCCGCCGACAGAGGCCCATCCACCAGGTGTCGCCCAGCCAAAAGAATGGTGTGCCGTCCTCGTGTTGCAAGAACTGCCCTTCGCGATGGACCCGCAGGGGGCCGTGGCGTAGCAGGGCGTTGTCACCCTCGTAAGACGAGACCGTCAGCCACCCCTCTTGGCCGTGCAGGTCGGCGTTGCTCTCATCGGAGCAGAGGGTACGGTAGTGGAAAGTGCCAACCTCCGGCGGCGCGAAGCGCACTCGCCACTCTTGTTCGCCGGCCCAATAGGCCGGCATGCGGTGCTCTTGGCCGCTGGGGCCGATGAACAGCACATCCACCGTGATCTCGTTGAACGGGTCGGCATAAGCCCGCCCCGACGGCAGCCCAAATTCGATCACTTGGTGTCGGATTCCGTATCGTTGTAGAGACATGGGAGCTCCTTTCCGGTGCTATGGCCCAATAGGCTAACGCAGCTCGATATGCAGGCGCTCGGCCACGGAGCGGATATGTTCCGCCGCCAGCCGATATTCTTGTTCGTCGGGCAAATGCTCGAGCATCAAGGGCGTATCGGCCGGCAAGTTGCTCAACTCGCACAAATAAACGCCGTAATCCAACCCGCCCAGCCCCGGCCGCACCTCATCGAGGTGCACGGTGAGCTGGTCGGAAAGGGTAATATCTTTGGCGTGGCAACTGACGATATACGGCCCCAGTTTTTGAAAACACTCGCGCAGCAGGGCAGCGTTCTCATAGTAGCGACGCGGCGAGTTCACCAGGTTCACGGGATCGAGGTGCACGGCAAAAGCCGGTCGGTCGATGGCCTCGATCAATTGCAGATAGCTATCGGGTGAATCGGGATAGATCCAGGGCATTGTCTCTAGGGCATAGGTGGTGCGCGTTGGTTTAACGGCGTCGATGATGGCACGCACCGTCTCGACGATCAAGTCAAAGGTATCCGGCGAGAGATTCTCCGGGCTGGGGCCATCCCAGACACTGCCACGCGAGCCGGCGATGTTCACGCAACAGCGCGCCCCGATGCGCTCGGCCAGGTCAAGGCGTGTCTGACACAGCTCCAAAGCCGCGCGGCGCACCTCGGGGTCGGGGCTAATGGGGTTGCTCCAGGCGCCTACCTCGGCGATGACCAGGTCGGCGGCGTCCGCCGCGCGGCGATAGGCGCGCACCGTGGCGTCGTCGGCCTTTTCGTTTACCGGGCAATTTGCAGCGCTGTACCCATGAGCGCGAACCGCTGCCGCCCACGCGACAGGATCAAGGTTTTGGGCAAAGACAGGTCCACCCAGACGCATCGTCTTCCTCCATCTCGATCAGGCGTGTTCATGCCGAGTATACCGCAAGGCGAAGGAGGGTGCCAGCCACAGGGGCACCCGGCTTGTGGCTCGTGTGCACAGGATCTTGAGCAATAGGCTCACTTAAGCTATACTGTGCTTACGTAGGTGACCCTTGATGGAGGATGCCCATGTTGAACGAGGATCTGCTGGCTATTCTCGCCTGCCCGGCGTGCAAATCCAAGGTCTCGCTGGTGGCCGAAAAGTGGCTCGTGTGTCAGAATCCCGACTGCCAACGCAAGTACCCGATCAAAGACGATATCCCCATCATGTTGATCGAAGAGGGAGACAAATACGTTCATGTCCCTGTGGAACGCCTTTCAGAGATGGAACCCTAATACTCGTCCCCTTTTCCGGCAGCGAGCCACCCTAAAGGGCGTCTTTTCCCAGATCATTTTGTGGTTTTTGCTGGGAACGCTTCTCGTCTCGCCGGCATTTGCCCAAGCTCCGATGTTGGAAAGCGACATCAGCCACGTCTTTGGCGAGTCGCTGCGCTTTGAATTACACGCCACGTTAGACAGCCCCGTCGTCGAGGTTATCCTCTTTTATGGGCAAAAAGGGGAGGGTTTGGTGCGCCGTATCTATCCCGACTTTCAGCCTGGGGCGCGTCTCGATGTGGTGCACATTGAGGAGCTGGAGGGGGGACAATTTGCCCCAGGTACCCCGTTGATCGTGTGGTGGGAATTGCAAACCGCTACAGGCCAAGTCGTCAAGACAGAGCAGCAAGAATATATCTACACCGACGAGGACGTCGATTGGAAAGTGCTTCGGGGCGCGCGCGTCGACTATTATTGGTATGGTAACGACGAGCGCCGCGCTCAGAAGTTGTTGAACACCGCCGAATCCGTTATCGACCGCCTGGCCCAAGATGTGGGCGTCGTGGTCGATCGGCGGATCAGCGTGTACGCCTATAACAACGCGCGCGATATGTCCCGCGCGATATCCAGCCGCAGCCAGACGTACGACGATCGGGTGCTCACACTGGGCGTCGCGGTGGGCGAGGAAACGCTCTTGTTGTTGGCTAGCCATCGCGACGCTGAGATGATCGCCACGCACGAGTTGAGCCACATCGTGGTGGGCATAGCCACCGATAATCCCTATAGCGACCTGCCGCGCTGGCTTGACGAGGGGTTGGCTATGTATGCCGAGGGAGAGCTTGCGCCCGACAATCGGCAGGCCTTAGAACGCGCCATAGCCGCCGACAAATTGCTCTCCATTCGCTCGATGAGCAGCTATAGCGGGCAGGCCAGCGAGGTGGATCTGTTCTACGGTGAGGCGTATAGCGTCGTGTCCTTTATGCTCGAAACGTACGGGCGAGACAAGATGCGCGAACTGCTGGCCGTCTTTGCCAAAGGGGCACGACAAGAGGATGCTCTGCGCCAAGTGTACGGCTTGGGGCTGGATGAACTGGACAACGCCTGGCGGGCCAGCCTCGGCCTAGGGCCGCGCAAACTGCCGGAGGCGACTCCGGTTCCCTGGGGGGCCAAAGGTGATATCGGCGTCGCCCGTGGCTTGGGCGGCGAGGCGCAAACCGTCGAGCCCCAAGAGGGGTCCTTGAATCGGCGGCCGGGCGTATGCCTGGGGAGCGCCGTGGTCGCATTGCCGTTTTGCCTGAGTCCTCGGTTGAGGGGCAAGAGGCCAAGCCTGAAGCGGATGGTCGGCGTGTGGCTCGGGCACCTATGGCCGGCACGGCGCGTGTGAGTGGCCCATGCCGGAATTGCCCGAGGTGGAAACCATCGCGGCCGGCCTGCGCCGACGACTTGAAGGTGAGCAGATCGTCGCGGCTGAGGTGTACTGGCCCCGTTCGGTAGCCGTCCCCTCGGTGGCCGAGTTTGTGAGCGCCCTCGTGGGCCGACATGTGCGCGAGGTATGGCGTCGGGGGAAATTTGTCGTGTTGGCCCTCGATGCAGGTTATCTCTTGATCCACTTGCGCATGACCGGGCGGTTGCTGCTCCATGCATCGGACGAGTCGGGGCAGCCTTGGGAGCCTTATGTGCGCGCACGGCTGCGCTTTGCCTCGGGCCTGGTGCTCTCTTTTGTGGATGTGCGCAAGTTCGGCCGGCTCTATGTGGTGAACGACCTCGATGAGATCGTCGGCAGCTTGGGCGCCGAGCCTTTATCGGCCTCGCTCGGGCCGCGCGAGCTTGGCAATCTGCTCCGTTCGCGGCGGCGCCAACTCAAGCCTCTGTTATTGGATCAACGGGTGTTGGCCGGGCTGGGTAATATCTATGTCGATGAGACGCTCTGGGCGGCAGGCCTTCATCCGTTGCGGCGTTCCGATACCCTGAGCGATCAAGAGATCGAACGGTTGCATCGCGCGATCCAAGAGGTGTTGCGCCAGGCTGTGCGCAATCAGGGCACCACGCTGCGCGATTACCGTAATGTGGCCGATCAAGTGGGAGAACATCAGGCAGCTCTGGCCGTCTATGGCCGCGCGGGGGAACCCTGCCCGCGCTGTGGCTGCGCTATTGTGCGCGAGCTTGTGGGCGGCCGCGGCACCCATTACTGCCCCCATTGCCAGCGGTTGCCCCCTTTTCCCAAGAGGGGGAGCGGGTGAAAATGTATCGCATCCTGGTCATCAACCCCGGCGCCATGTCGACCAAGGTGTCGCTCTTTGAGGATGAGAACGAGCGCCGCACGAGCGACCTGCCCGCGCCCGAAGGCAAAGAGGGTGTCCTCGCCCAATACGATGCCCGACGCGACGCTGTGTGGGCCTTGCTCGCCGAGTGGGGCGTGGCGTTAAGCGAGCTGGATGCCGTCGTAGGCCGCGGGGGGATGCTGTCTCCGATCCCAGGAGGAACTTATTACATCAACCTGCGCATGGTGCAAGAGATGCTCACGCCCGGCGAGCGGGAGCACGCCTCGAATCTGGGCGTGCCGTTGGCCTGGGAGATCGCCCGGGCCGCCCAAGTCCCGGCGTTTGTGGTTGACCCGGTGAGCGTGGACGAATTCGAGCCTTTGGCGCGCATCTCCGGCTTGCCCGATATCGAACGGCGAAGCCTTTCCCATGCGTTGAACCTCAAAGCCGCCGCGCGGCGCGCGGCACAAACCCTGGGCCGACGTTACGAAGAGGTGAAACTGGTGGTCGCCCATCTGGGCAGCGGTATCTCGGTGAGCGCGCATCGCCATGGGCGGATGATCGACGTGAACCAGGGGTTGGACGGCACGGGCCCTTTCTCCCCCGAGCGTGCCGGCGGGTTGCCCGTGGGCGACGTGATGCGCATGGCCTTTTCAGGCCGGTATGCCTATGAGGAGATGTTTCGGCTCATTACGCGCCGTGGTGGGTTGATGGCCCATCTGGGCACCAACGATGCCCGAGAGGTCGAGCGTCGCATCGCCGCAGGGGATGAACATGCCCGGCTCATCTACGAGGCCATGGCTTACCAGATCGCCAAGGAGATCGGCTTGATGGCCACGGTGCTTGCCCAAGGCTCTGGCCGAGATGCGGAGGCCAAGACGTGCAAGTCTCAGAGTCCTGTGCATGCGGTGGTGTTGACCGGTAATCTGGCGCATTCACAGGTGTTGGTTGCCTGGATCAGAGAACGCACCGCGTGGATCGCGCCGGTATTGGTTTTCCCCGGCCAAATGGAGATGTTGGCCATGGCCCAGGGCGCCCTGCGCGTGTTGCGCGGTGAGGAAAAGGCCAAGGAGTATTGCCCATGACGACGGATCGCCTAAGCGAGCTGTTAGGACAGTATGCGCTCACAAAGGCTGGAGACGAGCCGCCGAGCCTGTCTTTGGTAGAGACCAAGAGGCTGGCGCAGATATGCGCCTGTCCTCTCCGCGAGGTCGAGATCGGCGCGCTGTGTCGGCACATCTTGCCCGAGCGCTACCGTCGCAATTTGGGCACGGTGGGCTGGGAGGGACAGATCGCCTTGTTAAAGGCCACCGTGGCCGTGGTGGGCGCTGGAGGGCTGGGCGGTTGGGTGATCGAGGGGTTGGCGCGCATGGGGGTCGGCCGGCTAATCATCATCGACCGAGATCGCTTTGAGGAGAACAACCTGAATCGCCAGTTGGGCTGCACCGAGGATTGCCTGGGCCGGCCCAAGGCCACCGTATTGGCCGAGCGGGTGGCGCGAGTCAACGCTGCCACCGAGACCGTGGCCCACGTCGCCTGTCTGGATGAGGCAAACGGCGCCGAGTTGCTCCGCGGGGCCGATGTCCTTGTGGATGCTTTGGACACGTTGCCAGCGCGGATGGTGTTGCAACGCATCGCGGCCCAACTGGGCGTGCCTCTGGTGCATGGCGCCATAGGCGGATACGCCGGCCAGGTGATGACCATCTTGCCGGGAGATGCGGGGCTCGCCGCGCTGTATGGCGTAGGCCCTCTGCCGGAGCACGGCGTTGAAACGACGCTGGGCAACCCCGCGGCCACGCCGATGATGGTCTCCGCTTGGCAGATCCAGGAAGTGGTCAAGCTGGTCACCGGCCAGGGTAGATTGCTCCGTGGGCGTATGTTGGTGATGGATGCCCAACTCGGCGAGGTGACCGAGATCCAGGTGGGCCAAGAACGCAACGAGTTCGAGGAGGGCGATGGTTGAAAATTCTGCTTGTCGATGACGAGCCGACTTTGCGCCAAGAGTTGCAGCGCTATCTGGAACGGCAGGGCCATCGGGTGATCTCTACGGGGGCGGGCGTCGAGAGTTTGGCGTTGGCCCATCATTTTGACCCCGATGTGGTAGTGTTGGATATTCTTCTGCCGGATGTGGATGGCATCGAAGTCTGCCGCGGTCTACGCAGTTTTTCGCGGGTGCCCGTGCTTATTCTGAGTGTTATGGGCGCTGAAAAGGCGGTGATCGAGGCGCTTGACGCGGGGGCCGACGACTATATAGTCAAACCCCCCGATCCCAGGGAGCTCCTCGTACGTTTACACGCCATAGTACGGCGGGCCAGCATGGCCAGTAGATCGGCGCTGATCTATCAGGATGGTCACCTCTACATCAATGTGGAAGATCGTGTGCTTTGCAAGGATGGCGTATCTCTGCCGCGGAGCCCGCGAGAGTGGCGGGCATTGGCCTGCCTGTTGCGCAACATCGATCGGCCCATCTCTCATGAGCGATTAATTCGCGAGACGTTCGGCCCCGAGGTAAAAGATATGGCCAAAGCGAAGCAGCATCTCGCTGTCGTCATCTATTCGCTGCGTTTGGCCATTGAGGAGGATCCTCACCACCCCGATTACATCTGCACGCGGGTCGGCTTTGGCTACTATTTCGCCGATCATCGGCTTGCCGAGAATTAGTAGGGCGGGGGAACGCGCAAGGTAACTGGGTTACAAAGAAAAATAAATTGCTTACCGTTTTGATACCTGAATGAGACATTTTTCTGCTACAGTATGCTTGTAGGGGTGTTTCGTTCAGGAGGGGCGGTGATCAGGCTAGCAGTTGTAGCCGAGGACGCCCAGAGTGGGCAAAGTTTGGCGGAGGCGGTGCATCAAGACGGCTATGAGAGCCGGCTTTGGAGCTTGTCCGAGCCTTGTTTAGAAGAGATCCGTCAGTTTCAGCCGTCGCTGGTGTTGATCGATTGTGAGACGATACGGGGGTTGGGGCCTGTCTTTGCCGAGTTGTGTAAGGCGATAAAGGTGCCCGTATTTGCCCTCGTGCCTGGCCCCGGTCATGAACAGGTCGTCAGAGCCTTGCGGATGGGAGCATATGGCTGTTTGGCCAAGCCGTATCATGAAGAGACATTGTTGGCCTATATTGAGGCCTGTCTTCGCCGTCATCTGGAGTGGAGCGGTGAAGAGCAGCATACGCAGCAGGAACCTTTTTTAGACGTCGAGTCTTGTATCATGAGGCTGCAGGGCGAGGAGATCCAGCTTACAGAAACGGAATGTCGATTGTTGCAATGCCTTTTGGCGCGTCGGGGCCGCGTCGTCCCGCGCGAGGATATTTCCAGCTACGTGTGGGGTGAAAAAGCCCCCAACGCTTCCGAGATCAGTCTCAATTTGTGCATCTATCGCCTTCGCCACAAGATCGAGCGCGATCCCAGCGAGCCGGAACATATTCGCACCAAATGGGGCATCGGTTATTATTGGGCCGATACCTGATCCGCTGAGTGATCAACCGCCGCATCCCCTGGCAAAGCCAAGCCGTGCCGATCGGATGCCGCTCTGTGCAGATGAGCTTGGTCGTGTTTCCATCTCGCTCTTCCAGTTTGGGGCACAGGTGCCGATCATGCTATACTGGCGCCCGATCATGCGCATTAGGAGAGGAGCGAGTAGCTATGGAGAGATTGTGCCGCGCGATCGTTTGGATCTGGCGGGTGATCTTGCCGATAAGCTTGCTGGCGGGGGCGCTTTTGGGCTGTGGCCAAGATGAATTTACCCCGCCACCGGCGACGATCATTCGCGCTACAGAGGGGGATTCGGCCACCGATACGCCCCAGCCTGTGGCTGTGCCTTCCACCAATACGCCGGCGCCTAAAGCATCGCCGCTCCCCTTGCAACAGTCGACCGATAGCTACCCAAGGCCCACTTTTGCCCCGGTGACGCCTTTGCCGTATGTGCCCTATCCGTCGCCTCAACGATGAGCTTGGGCCCGATAGCGGTTCGGCGCTTCAGAAGGTTTCCGCCAAACCTCCCAATCTGACCGGCGGACATCCCCCGGCGACGAGCAGTATCCCCAAGGCGATGGAGACCAGCTTGGTGGTTGGCGAGTCGGAGCGCGATGTCACCACGATGGGGGCACAACCGCCAACGACAACCCCCGCCATCTCACCGCCACCAAAGTAGGTGATGGCCTTGGCCAGTAGGTTGCCGGCCTCCACGTCGGGCACGATGAGAATGTCGGCCTGGCCGGCGACGGGGCTGTTGATCCCTTTGGCCTGGGCCGATTCGGCCGAGATGGCATTGTCCAACGCCAGGGGGCCATCGACGATCCCACCGCGAATTTGGCCCCGTTCGGCCATCTTGGAGAGATTGGCGGCATCGATGGTGGTGGGGATCTTGGGGTTCACGAACTCTGAGGCGGCCAGGACGGCCACCTTGGGGGTCTCGATGCCCAGCTTCTGGGCGACATCGATGCCGTTTTGGACGATCTCGATCTTTTGGTAGATGTCGGGGGCGATAACCACGCCGGCGTCGGTGATCAAGAGCAACCGATCGAAGGTGGGGATTTCGAACACCGCCACATGGGTAAAGAGCCTGCCCGTGCGCAGCCCACCGTCGCGGTCCAGCGCGGCGCGCATAAAAGATGCCGTGGCCAACGTGCCCTTCATCACCACATCGGCCTCGCCCCGGCGGGCCATGAGCATCACCTGGCGCGCGGCCTCCTCGGCGTCGGGGATATCCAAAAGGGTCATGTCGGAAAGGTCGATATCGTGCTCCTCGGCAATGGTATGCAGTTTAGAGACATCATCGGCCAGGAGACATTCGGCCATGCCAAGGTCCTGAGCCTGACGGACGGCCGAGAGGACGTGGGCCTCAGCCGCAGCAGCCACGGCGACCTTCTTCGGCCCCAGCCAAGTGGCTTCATAGACCAGTTGTTTGAACGATTTAATGGGCATGGGCGGAGGGTCTCCTTGGGCACACAGGGGGCCCGCCCGGCGTTAACGCTTGCTGCCGCGTGCGGCGGCCGTAGCCATTGCGGCCGCCTCCTCCGGCGAGAGGCCTTTAAGCCGGCAACAGTGTTTGTACTTTTTGCCGCTGCCGCAGGGGCAAGGATCGTTGCGGCCGATCTTACCGCTGTGGCGAGGCTCGGGCCGTTGGCTACCGGCGCTGCCGCCGCTCGCGCCGGCGAATTGGGTGGGGCGTGGCGTGCGCGGGATGGCGGCGCGCGTTTCCAGGCGGGTGTTGAGGATCAGATTGGCGATATCGTTTTTTATCTCGGCCTGCAAAGTTTCAAAGGCGGTAAAGGCCTCGCGCTTGTATTCCACCAGCGGATTGCGCTGGGCAAAGGCGCGTAGACCGATCCCCTCGCGCAGCTCATCCAGCGCGGTCAGATGTCGGATCCAGCGGTAATCGATGACGCGCAACATGATCAACCGTTCGAGCTGGCGCATTTGCTCCTCGCCCATGGCCTTTTCCCGGGCGTCGTAACGCTGGGCGGCCAGGGCTAATATCCGGTCTTCTATTTCCTTTGCGCTGAGCCCCTCCCAATCGCCCGGTTTGTGGCCCGGCGGCAGGTGGATGATGCGATCCACAACGGCATGCAACGTGGCCAAATCCCAATCCTCAGGGTACCCCTGGGTGTAGATGGATACCAGCGAGCGAAGCTGTTCCTCGAGAATGTCCATGATCACCGGCTTCAAGCTGGCCTGCGAGAGGATCAGCCGGCGTTGGTCATAGATCACCCGGCGTTGTTGATTTACCACGTCGTCGTATTCGAGCAGATGCTTTCGCAAGTCAAAGTTGTGGCCTTCGACGCGGATTTGGGCGTTGGCGATAGCGTTGGAGACCATGCCATGTTCGATGGGGATGTTCTCATCCACGCCCAGCCGATCCATAAGCCGGGCTACCGCTTCCCCGCCGAAGCGGCGCATCAGATCATCCTCCAGCGACACGTAAAAACGCGACGAGCCGGGATCGCCCTGGCGCCCGGCGCGGCCGCGGAGCTGGTTGTCGATGCGTCGCGCCTCATAGCGTTCGGTGCCCAACACGTGCAGCCCCCCGGCCTGTACGACGACCTCGCGGTCGGCGGCGCATTGCCTGCGAGCCTCGGCCAATGCCTGCTCCCAGACCTTGGGCTCGATTTGGGTCAGATCATATCCCTGGCGGCGGAGCGCCTCGCGGGCCAGGCCCTCCGGGTTGCCGCCCAGCAAGATGTCCACGCCGCGGCCGGCCATGTTGGTGGCGATGGTGACCGCGCCCGGACGGCCCGCCTGGGCGATGATCTGTGCCTCGCGTTCATGATATTTGGCGTTGAGCACCTCATGAGGAATGCCCATGCGCTTGAGGCGTTGCGAGAGCATCTCGGAGGTCTCGATGGCCAACGTGCCCACCAACACCGGGCGTCGGGCCTCGTGGAGCTGCCGGATCTCCTCCAACACCGCCCGGAACTTGGCCTCCTGAGTCTTGTAAACCACGTCGGGGTAATCCTGGCGGATCATCGGGCGGTGAGTGGGGATTACCACTACCTCCAGATTATAGATCTGGGCGAACTCCTCCGCCTCGGTCGCGGCGGTGCCGGTCATGCCGGCCAAGCGCCGATACATGCGGAAATAGTTCTGAAAGGTGATGGTGGCCAGCGTCAAGCTTTCTCGCTGAATGGGGACGTTTTCCTTGGCCTCTATGGCCTGGTGCAAGCCCTCCGAGTAGCGCCGGCCGTACATCATGCGCCCGGTAAAGGGATCGACGATGATCACTTCACCATCGACGACCACATAATCACGGTCGCGTTTAAAAAGGGCTTTGGCCCGCAGAGCGTTCTCCAGATAGGGCGTCAATTCAAAGTGCTCGGGGGCGTAGAGGTTGTCGATGCCGAGCGCTCGCTCGACCTTGTTGATCCCCTCCTCCGTGGCGGTGACGGTGCGTTCCTTCTCATTGACGACATAATCGATCTCCGGGCGCAGCCGCTCGACGATGCGCGCGAATTGCCGATACTGCTCTGTGGATTCTTCGGCCTGGCCGGAGATGATCAACGGCGTGCGCGCCTCGTCGATGAGGATATTGTCCACCTCGTCGACGATGGCATAGTAAAGCTCGCGCTGCACGCACTCACGCAGGTCGAGCACCATGTTGTCGCGCAGATAGTCGAAGCCGAATTCGTTGTTGGTGCCGTAAGTGATGTCGGCCTCGTAGGCCTCACGCCGCGAGCAGGGGCGCAAATGCTGATAGCGATCGTCGGCGGCGACATAATGCGGATCAAAGAGAAAAGAGCTCATACTCGGG
>JACIWY010000149.1 GCA_014360745.1 Chloroflexota bacterium | reverse complement strand
GCAAGGCTTCTGTGGCATCAAGCTGGGTAGCCCATTTGGCCCGGCAGAAGGCCGCGAGGGAATGCATGGCAATGAAGAAGCCGTCGCCACGATCCGCGAGCGCGTCGGCCCCGACCTGGATATCATGATCGATTGTGGGGGCTCCTGGGGTGTCGAGTATACCTTGGAGATGGCCCGCATCCTGGCCCCCTATCGCCTCCGTTTTATCGAGGAGCCGGTGGGGCCTGAGGATATCGATGGTTATGCTACGTTACGGCGACGCGTCGGCTCGACGCTCATCGCCGGCGGAGAACACCATTATACCCGCTACGCCGCACGACAGCTTCTCGAACGCGGCGCCGTCGATATCCTCCAGCCCGATATCCGTTGGACCGGTGGGCTGAGCGAGTGCTTGAAAATCTGCGATTTGGCGGCTGCCTACAAGGTGCCGATAATGCCCCATCGGGGTGGAATAGCTTGGTCACTTCACCTCATCACTGCGCGGCGTGAGTGCACAGTGGCCGAGGGTTTGACCTTGACCCCTGAGGAAGCGGCTTTGTCCTTGTTCGATGGAGAGCCCTTGCCCTGCGAGGGGCAACTTGCAGCGTCCGATGCGCCGGGCTTTGGGCTTACTCTACGCTCCGAAAGGCTGCTGGAGCTGTGTGAACCACCGCCCCGGTTAGATGGCCGAGGCGCAACCATATAACTTTTGAGGCAACGATATCACCATGAACGACGTACACGGCGGTTATACCGGTCAATTCTTGCGTGTCGATCTCGACCGTGGCAGTGTATCGGTTGAAGAAACTCCCGACCCCGCCAAGTGGTTGGGGCCCCGAGGCTGGAATGCCCTTATCGCTTGGCGCGAACTGTGTCCCGGCGTGGGCCCGTTTGATCCCGAGAACCGGCTGGTTCTTTCCGCCGGCCCGTTGGTGGGCACCCATGCCCCCACCGCCGGCCGCATGACCATCTCTTCTATCTCGCCGCGCGCCTATCCGGGGCCGATGTGGAGCTCGGCCAGCTTGGGAGGCTATCTAGGGGCCGAGCTCAAATATGCCGGCTACGATGGCATCGTGATCCAAGGGCAGGCCAGCGCCCCTTGTTATCTGCTCATCGAGGACGATCACGTCACGTTGCAGGATGCCACAGATTTGTGGGGGCGAGGTGTCTTTGACACCCAGCAGACGCTTAAAGCGCGTCACGGGCGTTGGCATCAAATCGCCGCCATCGGCCCCGCTGGCGAGAATCGGGTGCGCTTTGCCAGCATCATCCATCGCCTCTCCAATGCGGTGGGCAACGGAGGTTTTGGCGGGGTAATGGGGGCCAAGCGGCTCAAGGCCATCGTGGTACGTGGCAGCCGGGGCGTCGTGCTGGCTGATCCTAAACGGTTTCTGGCCGAAGTGGAGCGCATCTGGGAGTTGACTCGCGGCGGCATCTCGTTGACCGGCCAAGTCGACACTGGCTATCCTGCCGTGGCCTGTACGCAGGGTTGCAGCGTGCGTTGTGGCACGCGCATGCTGCGAGCGCCGCGTGCGCTCGCGGATGGCCCGGCCTATCGCATGGCCAAATGCGTCAACAACTCTTGGGTGGGGGGGTCGCACCCGGCGTACCAGGGGCGCCATGTGGATGGCTACGAACTGGTCGTGCCCCGTCCGCCCGGCTTGGGCGAGGCGGGGATCGATTTGGGCAACTTGGTCGAGGATTTGGGCTTCACCACTTGGTTCTACGACACTTGGTATCGCTTCTTCGGCGGGCTGCGCGAGCTGGGCATCCAGGAGGTGGCTGGGCTTAAGCTCGAGCTGGAGAGCGCCGAGTGGTGGCGCGATTTGGTGCTCAGTGTGGCCCATCGCGAGGGGCTGGGCAATGACCTGGCCGAGGGTTTGGCCAGATTCTATGACAAGTATCAGGTAGGGCCGCGTTATCTGGCCGAGTTCATCGAGTCGGCGGGCAGCCGTGGCCATGGCTGGCACCGCGAAGGGCGGGCTATGGAGCCCCATCCGAGCCCCTTCTGGGAGTACTCGGCATTGCTCTATGCCGTCTCGACCCGCGACGTGACGCCGAGCACCCACGACTTTTTCTTTTTGAACGACATTTACGGCATTCCCAAAGGACCGAACAAGCCGGATGCTGCCTACGAGGCCATTTATCGTCTGGCGGAATGCCTCTATGGCACCCGCGAGGCCGTGTTGCCCGGCATGAGCGTGACCGAACGGGTGGTGGCCCGCCACCAACATCGGGCTATCATCAAGGATTCGCTCGGGCTGTGCGATTGGGTCTTCCCCGTGTTGCGGCGCACGCTACCCACGCGCGAGGCGATGTTGGCAGCCATGCGCGATCATCCGGAGGCCATTTGTGGCGATCCGGGGGCCGAGGCGGCGCTCTATCGCGTGGCCACCGGCATCGAGATGGATATCGCAACGATGGAGCGCCCCGTAGCCGAGCGCATCGTGACGCTCGAACGGTGTGTGGATGTCGAATTGTTTGGCAGGACGCGCGCCGACGACGAGGCGGTGATCCCTCACTATCAATGGTCCGAAAAGACGGACGGCACCCACTTATCGGCAGATGCCGCCGAGTTCCGCGCTTTGCTCGATCGTTACTATGACCTGCGCGGCTGGGATCGGGTCAGCGGCGCGCCGACGCTCGAAACGTGCCAGCGCCTTGGTCTGTGCGGGGAGCGTCAAACCAGAGGGATCGATATGCCGATAACCGGCACCTGAGGAGAACGGCGGGGCTATGATGCCAGCGATTTCTCTCGGGAGATCGCCTTTGGCGCATCGGTGCCGTTGTAATTTTGTACATACATTGACTTGCGAAAGGAGCCTCATGCCCAAGGACCGCATGAACGTTATCTTTATCGTTCTGGATTCCTATCGACAAGACCATGTCCGCTTCTACTGCCCGGATTCCCCCGTGGAGACGCCCCATCTGGATGCCCTGGCGCGGGAGAGCGTCGTTTTCGATAATTGCTATCCGGAGGGCCTGCCCACCATACCGGTGCGCACCTGCTGGCTCACCGGCGAGCGCACGCTGGTGCACAGACCGTGGCAGCCGCTTACACCGGAGGATCGCTCGGTGGCCGAGTTGCTCAGTGACGAGGGCTACCTGACGGCCTGTTTCACCGATTGCTACCACTACTTCAAGCCGGGGATGAACATGCACCGCGGCTTTCAAGTGTGGGATTGGATTCGGGGCCAAGAATATGACGCCTATCGTTCGGCGCCGTTGACCCGGCTCAAGCTCGAAGACTATGTAAAGGATAGCTTTCCCCCGCGTTGGAAAAAGATCGTCGAGACAGCGCTCAAGAACGTCGAGGAATTCGAAACGGCAGAGGATCATTACTGCGCACGATTAGTGCGCCGTGCCTCCGAGTGGCTGGCTGCCAATGCCGCGCAACAACCGATCTTTTTGTGGCTGGATTCTTTTGATCCCCATGAGCCCTGGACGCCGCCGAAAGAATTCGACAAGTACACAGACCCCAACTACACGGGCAAAAAGATCGTGCTGCCCCCGGGCGGCCCGGCCCGTGAGCACATGACGGAAGAGGAAATCGCGTATACCCGTGGGCTCTATGCGGGAGAGTGCCACTATGTGGATTACTATATCGGCGAGCTCACGAGCGCGCTCAAGCAAGTGGGCCTCTATGATAACTCGCTCATTGTGCTCATCGCCGATCATGGTCATCCCCTGGCCGACCATGGCAAATTTTTGAAGGGCGGCGACCGCATGTATAGCGAGTTACTCAAAGTGCCCTGTATGCTGCGGTTCCCCGGCGGCGCCTATGGCGGCCGGCGACTCGATGCCTTGGCCTCTTTTCACGACATATTGCCCACCCTTTTGGATGCTATCGGTCTAGGCAACAACCTGGACGCTTTGCCGGGCGAGAGTTTGATGCCGGTGATTCGTGGCGAGGTGGAAGCGATACGCCAGGCGGTCATTAGCGGCTATTACGGTGCGCCGGATCGCTGCATTCGCGATCGGGTGTGGAGCTATATACGCCGCCCTGAAGGGGAACCGGATGAGCTCTATAACTTGCTGCAAGACCCTAAAGAACAGGTGAACCTGATCGACGAGTTCCCGGATGAGGCGCGTCGCCTGGCGATGCAGTTCGGCTCATTGTACGCGCTCAAGGGGGCGCCGATCAAAGGGATTCAAGGCAAGTACGAGTTGGCAGATACCGCCGTGGAATAGCTGATTTGGAACGTACTTTGCCCCCGCGCTTGGCACGCTGAGGAAAGAACGGGAACATGGGTGGACGAGCACCTCGTGTTCCCGTTTTTCGCTAACCGAGCAGGTCGCGCAAAAAGCGCAGCGAGGCGGCGCTTTCGGCGCGAAAATCGTCGCCCCAACGGCATTCGACGGAAGCCCGCCCTCTGTAGCCGATGTCGCGCAGCAGAGCAAACAGCTCGCGCAACGGATATTCGCCGCTTCCTGGATGGCGTCGGCCGCTGTCCGCCAGATGGACATGGGCCAACCACTCGGCCCCTTCGCGAATGTCTTCCAGGGGTTCCCCTTCCATCTGAAAGTGATAGATGTCGGCCAGCACCTTGACCTCTCGACGATGCACATCCTGGGCCAGGCGCACCGCCTCGCGGTAGCTGTTGATGATGTTGGTCTCTTGCTTGTTCAGGGGCTCGATGGCGATGGTCAGGCCGCGCTTGCCGGCATGGTCGGCGGCCAAGTTCAAGAAGCGGATGAGTTGGCCCCAGGCTCGATCGCGGTTAAAGCCCTCCGGCACGGAGCGAGAACCGCCACTGCCGACGACGATCACCTCTCCGCCTAGAGCTGCCGCCCGCTGGGTGGCCCGTTGGAGATAGATATCTATCTGATGCCAATCCACCTGAGGGCCGACGAATTTGAGTTGAGCGGGCGCAAAGACATTGAACGCTTTGACCGGCAGAGGCAGCGCCTCAAGGCGCGCCATTTGGTCGGCGAAGGCCGTGTCATCTTGGAGTGGGTTCAGCGCCGAGGACACGGCCAGCTCTACATAGTCATATCCCGGCGCCAGGTTAGTTATTCTGTCGGGGCTGAGACATATACCGATCTCAATATGCGCAGGTTCTGGCCCTGAGCTTTTCATCGTCGTTCCTTTCTCTTTGTTGCTGCCCTTTATTGGCCGGGTTTAATAGGGCGTCAGCCATTCTTTTTCTTTGCCGTCGAGCAGATTGGACAAGGTGCCCATGATATGCATCATATCTACTAGGTTGCCATATTTGGGCGGCTCGCCCTGTAAGAGTTGTTGGGCAAAGTAAATCACCGAGCTGGCGTACCCTTCGAGGACGATCTGCTTGCTGTAGAGTTGGCCCAGCGAGAACTCGGGTTCCCAGATAATGGGAGCCGCATCGTTAGGACCGATGAAGGTGCCGCTGCGCTCCTCGCCCTCGGCCCCGCGAGCGCCCCCTGCGCGATAGTAGATGAGGCGCACGGCGTTCTCGACCACGACGTTGGCGCCGTTGCCTATTACCTCCAGGCGCTCTAGAGGGCCGGACATGGCCTGGCCTGCGGTGAGGTGCAAGGTGCCGACCAAGCCGTTGCGATAGGTGAAGGTGATCATGGCCCCGCCAGTTTGGCGGTTGCGAACATAGCAAAAGCTTTCGCATTCGCCGAACAGGCGCACCAGCAGGGAATAAGGGTGCACAAATTGCAGGAAGGCCAGGCGGTTCAACGGCTGTCCCTGTTCTTCTTTGGAAGGCAGATAGACCGGGTAACGCATGACAAAGCTCGTGGCACCGCCAAAGGCCGGATCGGCTATAATTTCGGCCACTTTGAGATAGGCCGGAGCAAACATGCGCTTAAAGCCGGTGACGATGTATTTACGCGTCTTGAGACAGGCATTGGTAAAGTGATTGATATCGCCCTTGTCGGCGCAGGGCGGGGCATCGATCCAGGTGTGAAAGCCGGCCTCGATGGCCTCAGCGCCCACTTCCGTATAACGGGGCCGGCCTTGTTCGTCTGGACCGAGGACGATAAAGACGGCCTCCACCTTTTCCTTGCTTAGCAAGGCTTTGTAGTTCGGGTAAAAGTGTCTCGCGCCGAATTGGCGAGCGACGGCCATGCCTCGCTCACGGTCGTAGTCGGCTAGAGCCACTAAATCCACCGGCGCGTATTGCAGGCAAGGCAGAATGTTGCGATAGGCATGATCGCCGGCGCCTATGAAGGCCACCGGAAGACGCTGTTCATATTCATAGTTCAGCAACATGCGTATCTCCTCCATGGCTTGGTCATGCGCTCAAAAGGTGACGCAAGAGATGCAAACGGCGCAAACGGCAAGGTGTTAAACTCGCGTTTTTCTGCTCGGACAAATGGGCGGCGCATCAGGGCATCTTGGATGCTTCCCCGCTCACTTTTGTGGCGATCGGGCTTGTGTGGCGTTCCTCCGATCGTCCTGAAAGCCAGGCCAACGCTACCCCGACCAGGAAGGCCAAGATAAGCAAGGGGGCGCCGACGCGCGCCGGCTCCTTGGGCCACAGGCCGTACACTGAGCCGACGACCAGCCCTAGAATCATATAAGCGGAAACAGCGGGCACTCGTTTAAGGGCTATGTAAATCAGCTTGGAAAAGATCAGGATACCGGCGACGGCACCAACGCTGGTGGTGATCAATGGAAGCCAATGGATGATCAAACGCGAAAGGTCGGCTACCGCCTCTATCACTGGTTCGTAGGTGCCGCCGAGCAACAGCATGTATGATCCATCCAAACCCGGCGTCACACTGGCGCCGCCGGCGATGAAACTGATGAGCAGGTTATAAGCCGCGCCGAGGGGGGTGCTGATAGCTTGCAGGCTGCCGCCGCCTTGAGGTTTGACTGCTCTCAAGGCTATGACCAGTGCCAGTCCCATGCCTAGGGCGATCACCCGACCGACGGTAGGGCGCATGTCATCGTGCATACGCCATACGGAGGGAATAGTGCCGACGAGCAGGCCCATGAAAAAGAACATGCTGGCGGCGGGGAAACGGCTCATGATCTCTGTGATGACTCGTGCCAAGACGACCATGCCCAATACCATGCCTATGGCCACCGGCGCCAAGAAAGCCAGATGTTCTCGCCAACGCCGCAGATCGAAAAGATTGCCCAGCGCCTCTACAAGTTGTTCGTAGATGCCCAGCAGAATGAGGATCAGGCCGCCGCCGAGACCGGGCACGATATGGGTAATGCCATACGCGACGCCCTTGAGGGCCAGGACGATATATTTCATGCTATCACGCTCCACAGAGGTTGCCTCATAACCGTGGCATTATAACAAAGCTTGACAGGCACTGCAATTGACGGGGAGAGAAAGAGAGGCGCGGTTGGGTTTTTCGAGCTATTTGGCCAACATGCTATAATGAAAATATGCCGGGTAAGTCTGTAGTATCTTGTTCTGAAAGGGTGATGCGGGAAGAAGCCCTTCTATCCAAGATCGGCGAGGCTTTGCCCATCCTCTCCGATCTTTGCCGTGCTGATTTGCTGCTTTTCCGGCGTACAGGCCGAGATGAAGCCGTGGTCGTGGCTCAGGCAAGGCCCCATTCTTTTACTCCGCTCTGGGAAGAAGATTGTGTCGGCATGACGGTGACGGCCGAGGAACGGCCAGCGGTGTTGGCGGGGTTGAATGGGCATATACGTCACAAGACGATGCACACGACGACGGTCCATGGCACAACCGCCGCGCGCGAGGTTTATCCGGCACGGGGAACATCGGGGGAGACGATCGCCGTGTTGGCCAAAGATTCCTTCTGGCTGGCCTACGAACGCCACCGACGAAGGAGCAAGGTCTTTCAGCAAGTGTTGGATCAACTGATATCCATGGTGCTGCGCGGCGAGCTGGAAGGGGCAAAGGATTTGTCGCCTTTTGGCGAGAACGATGGCATCCTATATGTGAGCAACGACCGTCGCATTCAATATATGAGCGGCATCGCCTCTGCCATGTATCGGCAGCTCGGCTACCGCGATAGTTTGGTTGGGAGGCGCTTGGGCGACATCGAAAGCGTGGATCAAGACCTGGTGGTGAAGGCTTGGGCGGACGTTCGCTGCATCGAGCGCCAAGACGAGCACGCCAGCTTAACTTGGACGCGCAAGGCGATCCCTCTCATCTCGGAGGATGGGGGATGGTGGCCGCTTAGGAGGCGGACCGCACCCTCAAAGCCA
>JACIWY010000148.1:3443-8112 GCA_014360745.1 Chloroflexota bacterium | reverse complement strand
CAAGTACAATGACTAAAAAACATTATACAGGAGATTTTTTAATGGCACAACCCTATTCAGGCAAACGCGATGCGGTGGTCGGAACCGACGTCGGACCCAAGGCCCTCAGCCAGGCCACAGCCAAGACTTTGAGCCGAATAGATCTCTTCAGCCGGCTTATTTTGCATCGGCCATTGCGCAGCTATCAATTGGCCGCAGCCAGGGCTATCGTCGATTCGGTGCGCCACGGCCGCGGGTTGACCTTGGCGATCATGATGGCCCGCCAGGCAGGCAAGAATGAGACGGCTGCCCACATCGAGGCGTTGTTGCTCAACCTTTATCGCCGACGGGGAGGCACCATCGTCAAAGCGGCACCCACTTTTCGTCCGCAGGTCATCCACTCTATAACTCGCCTGACGTCGCTGTTCGAGGGTGGCATCTTGTCCCCCCTCGAACGAGAGCAGGGTTACCTCTTGCGCTTAGGGCGCGCGCGGATGGCCTTTTTCTCCGCCGCACCCGGTGCCCATGTCGTCGGCGCCACGGCGGATATCCTGCTCGAGGCCGACGAGGCCCAGGATGTGGATGAGATCAAATGGAACAAGGATTTTCGCCCCATGGCCGCCTCAGCCAACGCTACCACCGTCCTTTGGGGCACCGCCTGGACCCGCAATACTCTGTTGGCGCGCACTATCGAGGCCCTGCATGCCCAAGAGCGCCTCGACGGGCTACAGCGGGTGTTTTGCGTCCCCTGGGAACGGGTGGCGGAAGAAGTGCCCACCTATGGCACATATGTCCGCGCCGAGATCGAGCGCCTGGGACGCTACCATCCCCTCATCCGCACCCAGTACTATCTGGAGGAGATCGATGTCGGCGGGGGGATGTTTCCCCCGGCCACCCAGGCCTTGATGCGGGGTCGCCACCCTCGCCAACGGACCCCTACGGAGGGACGCACCTACGCCCTGCTCGTCGATGTGGCCGGCGAGGCCGAAGAACGTACCGACGACGATCTGCTCGCCCTTTGGCGCCCTGCGACCGCTTTGGGCCCAACATCCGCTATTGCGGCTGAGACCGGGCATGATCCCACCCCAACCCGCCGCGACAGCACGGCGGTGACCATCGTCGAAATCGTTCGGCAGCCACTTGGGCTGCCCCGCTTTCTGGTCGTCGATCGTTATCGTTGGACGGGCACGCCCCATACACAGCTCTACGGAGCCATCTACACACTGGCCGAGCAATGGGGCGCGATCAAGGTCGTCGTCGATGCCACCGGCGTAGGGGCCGGCTTGGCCTCCTTCCTAAAAGCGGCGCTGGGGCCGCGAGTAGAGCCGTTTCACTTTACCACGCAGAGCAAGAGCGACCTGGGCTGGCGCTTTCTGGGCATCTGTAATTCAGGGCGTTTCCTCGATCATCGCGACGACGCCAGTGCCGAATATGCCCAATTCTGGCGCGAAGTGTCCGCCGCCGATTACCGCGTCCAAGAGGGGCCAGGCCGCCTTATGCGGTGGGGCGTGCCCGATCCGGCCATCCACGACGATCTGCTGATCTCGGCGGCGCTCTGCGCCACATTAGAAGAGTTGCCCTTTGGCGGCGGCCCTTCTTATATCATTGAAGCGGATGACCCCCATGTCTTGTAGCTCGAGTTAACGTCGGTGCCGAGAGGAAGGATCCCATGGACGATGTCGAACACCAGGAAAAAGCCACAAAGGCGGCCCGGGAAGCCGATCGCCTTTGGCCTGAGGCCAGAGCTCGGGCTCTGGCCTGGTGCGCCGAGACGTTGCGTCGATTACGGCGCGGGGAAGGTAGATTTTACGATCACGACGATTTTGTTCAGGATCTCTATCTCGAATTCCGCGAGACGGTAGCCGCCTATTTGTCGGCCATACCCGACGATACAGCGGTTGGAACCGACGACGGAACCGTCACAGCGCCGGAAAGCCTCGAAGCGCTATGGGCAAGCTGGTCCCGTCGCTTGTGGCGCGGCGGCCTGCGCATCTTGCGTCGGGCCCCTCAACGGTTATGGACTGCTGAAGCCCCGCTTCAGCGGTCCATGTTCTTGGCGCCGCCTTCCGATAACGTGCTCGAGGCGCTCGCGGCCCTCGACGAACTGGAAGAAGCCCTGTGGGCGATATCCCCCTTTAGGCGCCAGTTGCTCTATATGTTGTGCCTACAACGTTGGCCGGTCAACGCGGTGATCGATTGTCTTGGCCTGGCCGGCCGTGATCAAGTGTACAAAGAACTGTACCGGGCGCGACGCGCTTTGCGCCAAGCCCTGCTACGGAGGAAAAGCCCATGATCCATCCCCGTTTGGCCTCGCGCCTACGTCGCTTATATGCCCGCCTGGCCCATGAAAACGCTCGTCTGCTGGCCTTGTTGAGGCAAGGCCGATCTTTGGAGCACGCGCTTCAAGCCTTACAAAGTGAGGATGGGCCGCGCCGCGCCGGGAGATCGCGATCGCGGAGATAGGCCTGGTAGCAGGGCCTCAAGGGGCATCCTCTTGAGGTGTGTCTTGCGTCCATTGCGGATAGAGCTCTTTCATACACTGGGGGCAAATGCCGTGGGTAAAGTGCGCTTCCGAATGGCGTTCGATATACTCTTCCACCCGATGCCAGTACCCCTGATCGTCTCGAATCCGATGGCAATGGGCGCAGATGGGCAGGAGGCCTCTCAACGTACGAATCTGAGCCAGCGCCTCTTGTAGCTCGCCGATGAGCCGTTCTTGGGCGTGCTCCATCTGTTTGCGCTCGGTGATGTCGCGCAGCACCACCAGGTGGCCCGAATGGGTTCCGTCGGCCTCGCGCAGGGTGATCGTACGCAGTTCATAATGCCGCTGCTCCTCACCCGCTGTGGCGACTTCAAGACGAACATGCGCTTTGCCCTCGCGGAGAGTTTCGAGCAAGGAAACCCCGTTTTCAAAAAACCACCCGGCCAGCACCTCTTCGGCTGTTACCCCTTTGAGAATGCTCAGCGGCTTGCCCAACATCTCCTGCGCCTTGGTGTTCAGATCGACGATGCGACCCCGCGCGTCCAAAACGATCCAGGCGTCTTCGAGGGCATCCGCCAGGGCACTCCGCGCCACCGGCAACAGGTCGAGCAAACGATGGCGCAAAAGGGCAAAGGCAACGGTTACGCCCGAGAGTACCATAGCCACGGGCGTCGGGTCTATTCTGTATGCAGCCATCCAGGGCAGGCGATAGATCAAATTGCTCACCCAGGGGAGCGACATGCCCAACAGAACCAAGCCGATCTGGGCGCGATAGGGGCGCGCCGAGTCTCGGTACATGCGCACCAATAGCCCCGTGCCGCCTGCCAACAACAAGTACGAGTAGACAGCGTTTACCCAATAGCCCGGCCCGGGCGTAAAGGAGAACAAGATATAAGGGCCAATCTGTGCCAGCCCGTAATCGGCATAGTATAAGCGATGCCATCGGCTCGTCCACAATAGGGCCACTACTATCAGGGGCACCGCGAACAGCCCTTTGCGTTGCCGCGAGGTGAGCCGATATCCGGCATACTCGGCGGCAAAGAGGAACCAGAACACCGGCGCGGAAACGATCCCCACATATTCCACCTTGAGCCAGTTGAGAATCGCATCCAGGCGCACACCCATCAGTTCGCAACCATAACTGATCGACCACTCGGCCACGGCGAACATCAGCAGGCCAAATGTCTTTGCCTGGCGGCTGCTCCGCCGCCAGGCAAAGACAGCGATGGCCAAGGAGGTTAACCCCCCCAGCCAGAGGGGTAAAACCAGTGGGTGGATCTGAGCAGGTATCACGCCAAGTGCCTCCCTGAAAGGGCTTCTCGCCCTTTGATATAGCTATGCTTGTGCGCTCGAACGTCAGCGCAAGAATGGCCTCAAGAAATCGAAGGAGAGGGAACCTAGATAGGCGACGGCAATCGCTTTGATCGATTTGCCCAGCCAACAGGCCAACAAGAACTTGGGCATCGGATAGTGAAGCGCCCCGGCGGCGATGCCGGCCAGGTCGAACAAAGGGTTAGGGATGGCCGACAGGATAAAGAGGGTGATGAAACCTCTGCGGCTCATCCATTCCTTCAGCAGGGCGAACCGTCGGGTGTCTTGGACGACGGCGCTGCCGCCATACCCGGCCAGATAGCCGGTAAGCTCTCCCAGAGGTTCGCCCAGGCCGGCGATGAGCCCAACGTACAACGGATTGAAGACGCCGCCGCCGGCAAAAGTCACGGCCAAACTGGGCACAGGGAGGATGATCGTCGCATTACCCAATATACTGATGATCAGAATACCCAAATAACCGAAAGAATAAAGAGAAGCAATTTGATCACGAAAAAAGAAAATAACCGTCGTAATACCTACGGAAAAGAGCAACGCTCCAAGGTGGACGGCGTATTTCCGCCAAAGGAGTTGGCAGGTGGCAAGGCGCGCGTTCTGGTGAGACAATTCAGCCCTCGATGATCTCGATGGTAAGGATTTTATCGCCTGGGGGCGCGTTTGGATTCTCGGCCGGGTTGCGTGGGGTCAACGCCTTGAGCACCTCCATGCCCTCGAGCACCTGGCCGAAAACGCTATGGTGGTCATCCAGGTGGGGCGTGGGCACGTAGGTGATAAAGAATTGGCTGCCGTTGGTATTCGGGCCGGCGTTGGCCATAGAGACGATACCCGGCGCGTTGTGGCGCAGCTCGGGGTGGAATTCGTCTTAGAAGGTGTAACCCG
>JACIWY010000148.1:0-3433 GCA_014360745.1 Chloroflexota bacterium | reverse complement strand
TGTAACCCGGCCCTCCGGAGCCGGTGCCGGTAGGGTCGCCGGTTTGAGCCATAAAGTCGGGCAGCACGCGATGGAAGGTGACGCCATCGTAAAAGCCGGAGCGGGCCAAAAAGACGAAATTGTTCACCGTGCGCGGCGCCCGATCCTCAAAAAGGTCGATGAGGATGTCGCCTTTTCCCGTCTTGATGAGCGCGCGATAATCCTTGGTCGGATCGATGCTCATCGGGGGCGGCGCATCCCACGACAGGGGTTGCTTATCTACCGCCGGGGAAGGCGTGGTTGCCTCGGTCTTGCGGGGCGGGTTCTTGACGGCAAAGTAATACAGCCCCACAAAAAGCGCCACAATGGCCACGACGACCCCGATGGCGATCCACAGATCGGACGTGCGCGTGCCCTGTTGCGTTTTGCGCGCGGGTGGAGGCGGCCCACCGCTGCGCGAGGTGGATCGTACGTTGCCCCTGCGCACCTGGCGAATGTTCCGTCTCCGCTGAATCTTGGCCCGCTTCTTGGTCATTTACCCCCCTTTTTTATTTGATGTATTCGCTGCGCCGAGGTCGATCTTTTCCAGGCGGTAGAGCGCATATACGCCGGCGAGGAACACGGCGCTGCCGACGACATACCCCTCCAGAATGGTGGCTTGGGTCAAATACATGGCTAACACGCCGAGGGCAGAACAGACGAGGTACAGGGTGAGCACCGACTCTCGCGGGCTGAACCCTAGGTATACGAGGCGATGGGAGATATGATCTTTGCCCGGCGTGGTGAGGGGGTTCAACCCTCTGCGCAGACGCGAAACAAAGACCAGGGTCGTATCCAAAATGGGCAACCCCAAAACCATCACGGGGATCATCCAAGTGACAAAGGTGACATTGTTGGGGAAGCGCAACTTGATGCCCACCGCAGCCAACATAAAGCCCAAAAAGAGGCTCCCGGCATCGCCCATAAAGATGCTGGCCGGGTTCACATTATAGACCAGGAAGCCGATGCTGGCGCCGAGGAGGGCGGCCGCCAACGCGCCGACGAGGTATTGTCCGCTCATGGCCGCCAAGAGCAAGAAAAAGGCCGAGGCGATAGCCGCCACGCCGCCGGAGAGGCCGTCCATATTATCCAGCAGGTTCATGGCGTTGGTGATGCCCACCACCCAAAGGAGGGTGAGGGCAATATTCACTAAACTAAAAGGCGACACCAGCACCTGCACGCCGGAGATGATGAGCACGACGGCGGCCGCCGTCTGGCCGATGAGGCGGGTCAGGGCGCTGAGGCCGGAGCGGTCGTCAACCAGGCCCATGAAGGAACAAAAGCTGGCCCCCAGCAGGATTCCGACCATCTCGCGGATGTAGGCGCGATCGCCCAGCACGAGGAGGGTGAGCAGAAAAGCCAGATAAATGGCCACGCCGCCCATGAGCGGAATGGGCGCCTTGTGTATCTTGCGCGCGGCCGGCTTGTCGACCATACCAATATGCGTGGCCAGGCGGCGGACGAGGGGAGTGACAGCGGCGGCCAGGGCAAAGGCGCTGACGGCAATAAGCAGATATTTGGCCATGATGATGCCTGCTCCTTTCCGCCTACGGGGCCGTTTTGTGGGCTTCAGAAACGGGCGACTGAACGCCTTCGAGCTGAGCCACGAAACGGGCGATCGTCTCGCGATCCTTTTCGGGCGCCAATTCGAGCGCGCGGCGCGCATAGATCAGCGCTTGATCGTATTTTTGGGCCTGATTATACAGGATGGCTATGTTCTTGATCGTACCATAGTCGTCGGGGACGCGCGCCAACACCTTCTCGTTGGCCTCGATGGCCTTCTGCCAGTTGCCGAGCTGAGAATAGGCATAGCCCACCGTGCTCCAAGCTTGGATCAAGTTTCCTTCCAACTCTAACGCTCGCTCGTGGGTCTCGATGACCTTTTGCCACTCTCGGCGCTTTAGGTGTACTTCACCCATGAACAGATAGGTTTGCGCGTACTGAGGGTCGAGCTTCAGCGAGTGTTCGTATTTGGCCATAGCCCCATCCAGGTCACCGAGCATATAGTGCACCAGCCCCCATTCGTCCCAGAGTTGGGCGTTATTGGGGCTCAGCTCAATAGCTTGAGCATAGAGCTCAAGCGCCTTCTCGAGTTTCTCCTGCCGTTTGGCCGGGTCGGCGTCATATTCCGCCCATGTCCGATAGATACGGGCCAGGTTGGCGGTGTGGTCGGTATTGAGCGGGTTCAGCTCCCGCGCCTGAGCGAGGGCCCGCAGTGCCTTCTCAAAGTAGGCATTGCGCAACGCCTCGTCCTTCTCCAGTTTGGCCCGTTCCATAAGGGCGCGCCCGTAAAAAAGCCGGTAGTAATCCTCGGATGGCGCGGCCTCAACGGCTTGCTCATAAAAGCGAATGGCCTGCTCCCAATTGGCCGCGCGATCGTAACGCAGCCCTTGTTTATAGATGACGTCGGCCTTGACGATGCGGATATTGGCGCTGTCGACGAACAAGAGGCAGACGACGAACAAGAGGCCATAGATGGCAAACGTCGATATCCGCGTCGCCGTGTCTCGTGAGGCACTCTGGCCGCCCAATACCGCTTCGGGTGATTGCGCGTACAAAAAGATGGCCAGCCCCACCCATAGGACCCCTATGGTTAGATAATATTCGTAAATAAGGTTGGGCACGTCGACGCCCGGCGCCAGGTTGGCGGCATGAACGAGGGCAAAGAGGCCGCCGATGATCCCCGCGACGGCGGCCACCAGGCCGATGGCTGTGACCCACTTGGCCGCCCCAAGCCTCGGCCGCGTTGGGCCCAACGTTCTGGATTGCTGAAGCCCTGCTTCAGCAGTCCAGAGGGTGGCCACCTGCGCGACGGCCAACATCGTGCCCAGCGCAAAGGTGCTCAGCACGATCCAAAGCATGCCCAGGCTGATCTGCTCGGCGTTCTGTGAGGCGGCCATGGTGGTCAGGGCGGTCAGGAGGATCGCCAGCGGGTTCGTGAGTGCCAGGGAGTTGGTAGTATAGTCCCAAGCCAACGTGAGCAGGATCACGCCCAAGGACGCGCCCAAGGCGCCCAGGAGGGCGATCTCCTGTCGGCTCAAGAGGTAAGAGGAAGGGTATCGATCTGTGCGTGGCGTTGGGGAGCTCCGAGCCCGTGAGCGCCGGCGACGATGCGACGGCACCGCCCTGTCGGCCATTTTATCCAAAACCTTGGCTTTCTCGCCAGGGCCGGGGTTCGCTACCGAGGGGATAAGCCCATTCCCAGCCTCGTCTTGGCCGAGTGGAATGGCGCGCAAGCCAAGCACCACCAGGAGGGCGGCATAAGCCCAGAAATAGGTCCGTGTTGCGGCGATGGCGATGCCAAAATTGATCTCGACGAAATGGGCGACAATAGCGCTTACCAACGCCGCCAGGAGAACCCGTCGGTAGACCTCTTCGGATGCGGCCTCCTGGGATGCGGCTCCCTGGATCGCCA
>JACIWY010000147.1 GCA_014360745.1 Chloroflexota bacterium | reverse complement strand
CGAAGTGCCGGAGGTGGTCACGGTCATCGAGCACCCGGCCTTTCGCAAGTTGTACGAGGACGAGCTGGCGCAGGAGGGGTTGGACATCGCCTTTCTGCCCGTGCGAGAGGTCTTGAAACAAACGGTCACGATCTTTGTGGACCATGAGAACAAGGATGTGCCGGCGCTCGACATCGAACTGCCGCTTGTCTCGGATGCCATCGAGACCACCAGCGAATTGCAGGGGCTGACCTTTGAGGAAGTCGCGGCACACTTCTGGAAAAACTTTCAGCCCCTGCCTATCGGGACGAAAAGAGAGGGGGCAATCGAGTACAAAGAGCGCCACCTGTTCACCGACGAAATCATCGCCACGATGAAACTGGATGCCGGCCTGCTCAACAACGCCTGGTCGGCGCCGGCCTATTTTGCCCGGATGCTGGGTCACGCCTGCCGCATCAGCAACGCGCATCAGGCCCTCGCGCCGCTGATCGAGCGTTTCATTGCCGAGATGCTCTTTGAGCGACCGGTTGACCTCTATAGTGGGGAAGTGGACCATCGCGTGCGCGATCTGGATGTGATGGAGCACATCCGCGCCACCTTTACGCCGCTCATCTTGGCGAAAACGGTGCGCCAGCAACACCGCCGGCGCATCCGCCGCGGGATGCGGCTCTCTAAATGGAAGCCGTATCAGGCCACCAGCACCGACAGGCGGCCGGCGCTGCCGGCGAGGCGGACGATGTTCAATCTGGTGCCCTGCGACAATGACTTTGAGCAGGTATTCGCCGATTTTCTGGACGTGGCCCAGGACGTGGCCGCCTTTGCCAAGAACGCCGGCCCGCAGAAACTAATGATCGACTACCTCAAGCCGGATGGCCAGCGTGCGCTCTATGTACCAGACTTTTTCGTGCGCACGGCCGGCGGCGACCATTATCTGGTGGAACTAAAGGGCCGGCAGGACGAGCTAGTGCCGCTCAAGGCCAGCGCGGCCGTGGAATGGTGCAAGACTGCATCCGGCCAGGATGCCCGCTGGCATTACCTCTACGTGCCCTATCACCTCTTCCAGCAGGGTGCGGCGGCGACGATAGAGGAACTGACGCATGCTTGCGCTCCCGCTCTGAAAGCGCTCCTGGACGAGTGGAAGAGCAAGCAACTAGCCCTGCCTCTGGAACAAGCGACCGCCCAGTCGCAGGCCGATACGCTCTTTGAGAACATTTTGCGGGAGGCTGGGATCGCGCAGCCCCCGGCTGAAATCGCCGATCTGATGCGCCAGGCAGTGCTCTTGCTGGATCATGCTGTGCGTTCACGCCAGCCGACCTATGCGGCCGCCTTTCAACCGTTGCTCGGCCCGCTAGATGAGTATGCCCTGCGCCTGCTGGAGAAAGCGATCAAGCCCGCTATTCCCCCGCGCAAGGAGGATTCGATCGCCTTTTTCAACCCATCCCTTGCGCATGTACCGGATCGCGAACGAGTTTTGCTGGAACGCAATCAGCGCTACCTGCGTGACAACTTGGTCTTCGGGCGCTCGATCCAGCGCCTGGGAACGTTGCTTTTCTGTTTGGAATATGCCCGGGAAGGCGGCCGGGATGTTGATGGGGTCTGGCGGGTTGTTCAGAAAAAGTTCGCACCGCTTTTGGATTTGTACGACATCCTGAAGCCCGTCAACGAATTTCGCAACACCCGTGTGGCTCACGTCGAAACGCCTCTCACCGATGAAAAAGAGGCCTGGGAAGCGATGCGAACCTGGTTGGCCTGCCTGCATAGGATGGTGACACTCAGCGAAACAAGTATTTAAGGCGACCTAAGGCCGCCCAATAACTCGCTGCAGCTGACTGCTCCCTCGGCGGCTTCGCCGCCTTGGTCGCAGCGGCTGAGCTCGGTGTCGTCAGACGGAGCATTTTTCGCAGAGGGGGTAGGTGTAGAGATGAATACTCCAAGATCGGTTCTCGGTGCGATTGTTGCACTCCTTGTTACGTTCGGTGCAGCATATGTGGGTTCGCGATTCCCTGTCGATGAATGGTATGCCGCGCTTGCCAAGCCATCTTGGAATCCACCCAATTGGCTTTTCGGACCAGTCTGGTCGGTTTTATATCTTCTTATGGCAATTTCCGCTTGGCTTGTGTGGAGACAGGAGGGATTTAGTAACGCAATTTTACCCCTGGGCATATTTATCTTGCAACTCGTGCTAAATGCTGCTTGGTCCTGGCTCTTTTTTGGTTTGCATAGACTTTCACTGGCCTTTGCTGAGATCATTGCGTTGTGGCTAGTGATCCTGGTCAACATCGTTCTTTTCTGGAGAGTAAACACTGTTAGTGGAGTGCTCTTGCTGCCATATCTCATATGGGTGACATTTGCAGCTTTCTTGAATTACACACTTTGGCGGCTGAACGCCTAGTCCCTATCCAGCTAACACCTTGCCGGAGCAGGCCCTGCGCACGGTGTGGGCACCTATTGGGCCTGCTGCGTCGACATCGGGCTTTTCCAGTGAGCGATCGAGGCAGGCCTGCAGTCGTTGAGTAGGGAAAAAGTGGGAAAACGGACAATTCGCAGCCCCTTTTTGACATGCGCATGGTTCCGTGCTACTATTTCGGCACTTGTAACCTGAGCGAGGTACGGGGCGTGAGTTCATCCATCCCGTTGCGCGACGTGGAGCTCTCCGCTCGCGTTGCCAAGAAGAGCAAGTCGAAGAAGGTCAAGCCGGGCCTCTGGTCTGGTTAGGCTTGCTCGTACCTCGCGGAAATAGGCAACAAGGGCAGCTTTCCAGAACCAGAGGAAAGCTGCCCTTCTTTTTGTGTCTTGCCACATCCGGCCATTGCCGGGCCCGCAGTGTCGCTCGATGGTCGGCAAGCCACGCAGGCGGAAGCAATGGATATTTACCAATCCGTGCGAAAGGATGAGAAAAGATGGAAGGAACCTGTCCCGAGTGCGCAGCGGTTATCGATCTGGACGATGATGTGATGGAGGGCGAGATTATCGACTGCCCCGATTGCGGCGTGGAGCTCGAAGTGGTCAGCCTAGATCCTCTCACCCTCGATCTGGCTCCTGAAGAGGAAGAGGACTGGGGAGAATAGGAAAGGGAGACCTTGGCATGCCTGTCACTAGCTTCTCTATCATCGAATCGACACTGCGGGAAGGTGAACAGTTCGTCGGAGCTTGCTTTACCACCGAGCAAAAAGTGCGGATCGCTCGCGCGCTGGACGAATTTGGCGTCGAGATCATCGAAGTCACTTCTCCGGCGGCCTCGCCTCAAAGCCTGGAGGATTGCAGAACCATCGCCGGGCTTGGCCTGAGGGCGATGGTCGTCACCCATACGCGCTGCACGATGGAGGATGCGCGGCTCGCCGCCGGCACCGGCGTCGCCGGTGTGGATGTCGTCATCGGCACCTCGTCCGTGCTGCGGCAGTTCAGCCACGGCAAGGACATACCCGCCATCATCGCCATGGCCCGCGAGGTGGTGGGTTTTTTGTTAGATCAAGGGTTGCAGGTGCGCTTTTCCACCGAGGATTCTTTTCGCAGCAATCTCGACGATATCCTGCCCATCTATGAGACGGTGGCCGAGATGGGCGTCCATCGCGTGGGCATTGCCGATACGGTGGGCATCGCCTCGCCGCGCCAGGTGTACGACCTGGTCGCTCGAGTGCGCAGCCACGTCCCCTGCGACATTGAATTTCACGGCCACAACGACTCGGGCTGCGCGATCGCTAACGCCTATTGCGCCTTGGAGGCCGGCGCCACCCATGTCGACACATCCATCCTCGGCATCGGCGAGCGCAACGGCATCGTCCCCTTGGGTGGCCTCATCGCCCGGCTTTATGCTGTGGATCGTTCCCTGGTCACCAAGTACAACCTTGCCATGTTGCCCGAACTGGACAACATGGTGGCTCAGATGGTAGGGGTAGATATCCCCTTTAACAACTATATCACCGGCATCACCGCTTTTACCCACAAGGCGGGCGTCCATGCCAAGGCGGTGTTGAACAATCCCGAAACGTACGAGATCCTGGCCCCGCAGGATTTCGGCTTGAGCCGTTACATCAGCATCGCTCATCGATTGACGGGTTGGAATGCCATCAAAGCCCGTGCCGACCAGCTCAACCTACATCTTGCCGATGAGGAGCTCAAGGCAGCCACGGTGCACATCAAGAAGCTGGCCGATGAAAAACCCATCGGTCTGGACGATGTAGATGCCGTGCTGCGCGATTGGATCGCCGGCCATATCGACAGGAACGAATGACATGCCAGCACAAACGCTTTCCGAACAGATCCTGTCTCATGCCACCGGCCGGCCGGTCCATGCCGGGGAGTTGGTCGTCGTGCCGATCGATCGTTGCATGAGCCATGATTCGCTCACCCCCGAGGTGATCGCCGTGTTGCGCGAGCAACTGGGAGGTGCCCACGTCTGGGATGCGGAACGGGTGGCCGTGTTTATCGATCATGTGGCGCCGGCGGCGTCGGTGGCCACCGCCGATGCCCAGGTGCTCGTGCGGCGTTGGGTGCGCGAGGAAGGAATTCGTCACTTTTACGATGCCGGCTGTGGCGTGTGCCACACGGTGATGATCGAGAAACGGTTGGTGCGCCCAGGGCAGATCGCCCTGGGCACCGATTCCCATGCCACCGCTTATGGTGCGGTGTGCGCCTTTGGCACGGGTGTGGGCAGCGCCGACATGGCGTTAACTCTGGCCAGTGGCCGGAACTGGTTGCGCGTGCCGGAGACGATCCGGGTGGAGCTGCGCGGGCGTTTCCAGGCCGGGGTGAGCGCCAAAGACATCAGCCTCTTTCTGTGTGGTATGTTGGGCATGGATGGGGCCGATTACAAGGCGGTCGAGTTTCACGGCGCGGAATGGCTTGACTTGGCCGGCCGCGAGACGTTGGCCTCCATGACCACCGAGCTGGGCGCCAAGGCAGGGTTGGTGCCCCCGGTTGGCGCGGCGCTGGAAGGATGGGAAGTGCCGGGTTGGCTTGGCGTGCAAGAGGGCGCGCGTTATGTGCAGACCATTGAGGTGAACCTGGACGAGCTGACTCCTCGCGTTGCCGTGCCCTATTCGCTGGATAACGTCATGGCCGCGTCGGAGCTAGGAGACGTGGCCGTGGATCAAGTTTTTATCGGCACCTGCACCAACGGCCGGTTGGAGGATCTGCATGCAGCAGCTGCCATTCTGCGTAGGAACAAGATCGCGCGAGGAGTGCGTATGCTGGTTATCCCTGCCTCCCATGCCATCTTGCAACAAGCGATAGCCGATGGCACCCTGGCGACGCTCCTCGAAGCCGGGGCAACATTGGGCACGCCCGGCTGTGGCCCGTGCATCGGCCGGCATATGGGGGTGATGGGCGCCGGCGAGGTCTGCCTTTCCACCGGCAATCGCAATTTCCGTGGCCGCATGGGCTCGCCCGAGGCGCGGGTGTACATCGCCTCGCCCGAAACCGCCGCCGCTACGGCGCTCACCGGGCGTATTACCGATCCGCGGGATGTTCTCTAGGGCGTGAATAAGAATGGTCCAGGTGACGGGCACGGCCCGCAGGCGGGCTCCAAAGTGCCCGTCACCTACAAATGACGATGGGGGCAGGAGCTTATGGCACGTGTATGGCTCTTTGGCGACAATGTAGACACCGACCAGATTTTGCCCGGTCGCTATGCGCCCTATATGACCTCGGAAGCCGATCTGGTCAAGTATCCGTTCATCGAGGCGCGGCCCGAATTTGCCCAAACGGTGCGTCCGGGCGACATGTTGGTTGCCGGCAAGAATTTCGGTTGTGGTTCCTCGCGAGAGTATGCCCCCCGCGCCCTCAAGGCGGTGGGGGTGGCGGCCATTCTGGCGCCCTCTTTTGCGCGCATCTTTTTCCGCAACGCGCTCAACCTGGGTATCCCGCTCTTTGAGATCGATCTGACCACGGTTCTGCGCGATGGCCAACGGGTCGAATTGGATTTGGCGGTGCCGACGCTGATTGCCGATGGTGAGACGATCCTTTTGCCGGTGCCGCCGGCTTGGGTACGCGAAGTATGGGGCCGAGGCATCGTGGCCTATTATCGGGAGCATGGGCATTTGCCCATGACAGAGGGTCGATGACCTATCGCATCTGCTTGATCGAGGGCGATGGCATCGGCCATGAAGTGGTGCCGGCCGGGCGCCGGCTTTTGGAGGCTACGGGCTTGCCTTTGACCTTTGTGCCGGCCGAGGCGGGCTGGGATGTGTTTCAGCGGACGGGTTTGGCGCTGCCGGCTGAGACGCTGGAGGCCGTCCGCGAGGCCGATGCTACTTTGTTCGGGGCCGTCTCCTCGCCGCTGCATGCGGTGGAGGGGTATCGCAGCCCCATTATAGAACTGCGACGGACGCTGGATCTGTACGCCAACCTGCGCCCGGCCCAAAGCCATCCGGTGCCCGGCTCGCGGGAGGGGATCGATCTGCTCATCGTGCGCGAGAACACTGAGGGGCTTTACGTGGGGCGTGAGCGCCGCGAAGGAGACACGGCTGTCGCCGAACGCATCATCACACGGCGCGGCTCGGAGCGCATCGCCCGCGCTGCCTTTCGCTTGGCCCACATGCGACGGGGGCATGTGACCATTGTGCACAAGGCCAATGTCCTGCGCACCACATGCGGCCTTTTTCGCGAGGCGGCCTTGGCCGTGGCGGCGGATTTCCCCGATGTGCATGTTGAGGAGATGCTGGTCGATGTCGCCGCCATGCGGCTGATCACCGAGCCGGAGCGCTTTGACGTCCTGGTTACGACGAATTTGTTCGGCGATATCCTCTCTGACGAGGCGGCCGCGCTGGTCGGCGGGCTGGGCCTGGCGCCTTCCGGGAACATCGGCGAGGGGCGGGCGGCGATCTTTGAGCCGGTGCATGGTTCGGCGCCGGATATTGCCGGGCGGGGCATTGCCAACCCTTTGGCCACCTTTCTGGCCGTGGCCATGCTGTTGGACCATCTGGGCGAGGCCGAGGTCGCCATGCGGGTGCGTTATGCCGTCGGGCACACGCTCCGCTCGCGAGTGGTGACACCCGATTTGGGCGGTGAGGCCACCACGCATAAAGTAACGGAGGCCGTCATCGCCGCCTTGGGTTAACAAACAGGGTGGGCGTGGAGGTTCAATTTTAGCTTTTATTCGGAGGTTCTTATGCGCATCGGCATGCTCTTGTCGCGCGTCCGTGTGGAGGAAAAACTCTTGTTTCAGGCCTTTGCCGATCGCGGCATCAAGGTCGATCCCATCGACGACCGCGAGCTCGTCCTCGATTTGCACGATCCCGGTGAATTGGCCGACTATGACGTCATCTTGGAGCGCTGTATTAATCATTCCCGGGCGCTTTCCGCCCTAGAGCAGCTCAATTCGTGGGGCATTCGCACAGTAAACACCGCCCATGTGGCCAATATCTGTGGCAACAAGTTCTCGACGACGCGGGCGCTCATCGAGCACCAGGTGCCCACGCCGCGCACTATGTTGGCCTTTACGCCGGAATCGGCCATCCGCGCCATCGAAACGCTGGGCTATCCGGTGGTGCTCAAGCCGGCCGTTGGCTCTTGGGGGCGGCTGATCTCCAAGATCAACGACCGCGAGGCGGCCGAGTCGATCCTGGAACACAAGGCGATCTTGGGCTCCTATCATCACTCGATCTTTTACATTCAGGAGTTCATCGACAAGCCGCAACGCGATATCCGCACCTTTGTCGTGGGCGAGGAGACGATCTGCGGCATCTATCGTACCTCCGAACACTGGATCACGAACACGGCGCGCGGGGGGCGGGCGAGCAACTGCCCCATCACTCCGGAGATCGACCGCCTCTCCCTGGCGGCAGCCAAGGCCGTCGGCGGGGGCGTGGTGGCCATCGATATCCTCGAACGGCCTGATGGTGAGCTGTTGGTGAACGAGGTAAACTATACGATGGAGTTTCGCAACAGCATCGACACCACCGGCGTGGACATCCCCGCCAAGGTCGTCGATTATGTGCTGCGGGTGGGGAGGGGAGAATTGTGAGTGAGCGCGCCCGAATCCGCGTCTCCATCGTCGGTGCATCCGGCTATGCCGGTGGGGAGTTGTTGCGCCTATTGCTTTATCATCCTCACGTGGAATTAGCCCAGGCCACCTCGGAGAGCAACACCGGCCGCTATGTGCATCTGTTGCATCCCAATCTGCGCGGTCGTACCATGCTCAAGTTC
>JACIWY010000146.1 GCA_014360745.1 Chloroflexota bacterium | reverse complement strand
TCTATTACGGTGGCAGGGTGGATAATATCATGATGCGCATCGTCGACATCATGTACGCTTTTCCCACCATGCTGCTTATTATTCTGCTCATGGCCTTTTTCAAGACCAGCTTCGGCGGCGCTGCTCAGCCGGGCACGGCGGCCTATACCTTTAATCAAATCAACGCCGTGGTAGACCGCTTCTTGGGCCTGCAAGGTGGCGGGATGCTTTTTATTTTTATGGGCATCGGCATCACAGCCTGGATGGGCACCGCTCGCTTGGCCCGCGCGCAGATCCTCTCGCTCAAGGAAAAAGAGTTCATCGAGGCCTCGCGCATGATCGGCAGCAGCGATCTGCGCATCATTGTGCGCCATCTTTTGCCCAATATCATCGGTCCCATCTTGGTCAACGTGACATTGGGTATCCCGCAATATATCTCCACCGAGGTGTTCCTCAGCTTTATCGGTTTGGGCGTCGATCCGCCTACGCCCAGTTGGGGCAGCATGATCTCCGAAGGGGCGCGAGGTATTCGCTCCTACCCGAACCAGGTGTTGGTGCCGGCGTTGGCCTTGATGATCACCATGTTCGCCTTTAACTTTTTGGGAGACGGCCTGCGCGACGCCCTTGATCCGCGCATGCGCGGCACTTCTTAGAGCGCGATCGCTGTAGGCAGAACGGATGGGCGGCACACGATCATGAGCAAAAAGACCTGGCTAATCCTCGTCCTGGCCCTGGCTTTTCTCTGCACGTTCGCCGTGTTGTGCGGCACGGTGGGCTATTGGGCGTTGCAAAAGGGCCGCTCCGCCGAGGGCCCCGGTCTTTCAAAGGGGGTGGAATTTCCCCTCGTTCCTCCGGCGAGTGGGGAGCCTGTCTCTTTGGGGACCCTGCGCCTTGCCGGAGACCTACCGCCCACGTTAGACCCGGCCATGGTCCAAGATAGCACGTCGGCGGAATATATCGTGCATCTTTTCAGCGGCCTGGTCACGCTCGATGCCGATCTGGAGATCGTGCCCGACTTGGCCGAACGGTGGGAGGTGGATGGAACGGGGCGTCTCTACACCTTCTACCTCGATCCGCAGGCGACGTTTCATAACGGGCGTCCCATTCTCGCCGAAGATGTCATCTATTCCATCGAAAGGGCCTGCGACCCCGCCTTGGGCTCGCCGGTGGCGCCGAGCTATCTGGATGATATCGTCGGCGTGGCCGAATACGTGCAAGGGCGAGTGGAGCATATCGCGGGGCTCAAGGCGCCTGCGGCGCACACGGTGCAGATCGAAATCGACGCCCCCAAAGCGTTCTTTTTGGCCAAGTTGACCTATCCGACCTCCTTTGTCGTCGATCGAGAGCAGATCGAACGCGAGGGCGAGAGCTGGATGCGCCAGCCCAACGGCAGCGGGCCGTTTCGCCTGGAGAGCATCAGTCGCGAGCGGATCGTCCTGGTGCGCAATGCGGCCTATCATAAGGGGGCTCCGGCATTGCGGCGGGTCGAGTTCATCATCGACGGTGGGCTGCCCATTACCATGTACGAGAACGGCGAGCTGGATCTCGTCGGCGTGGCGCCCTCCGAGATCGAACGGGTTCTAGACCCCTATAACCCGCTCCACAATGAGCATAGGGTAGCGCCCGAATTGAGCGTCCAATACATCGGCCTGAACGTAGACAAGCCGCCCTTCGACGATCCGCTGGTGCGCCAGGCGCTGGCCCGGGCCATCGACCGCGAAAAGTTGGCCGATTTGGTGCTCAAGGGTACGGCGCGCCCCGCTTTAGGTATTCTGCCGCCGGGTATGCCGGGGTTCAACGAAGCGCTCGTGGGCTTGAGCTACGATCCGGAGCAGGCCCGTGCGCTGTTGGCCCGTTCGCGGTACGGGGCCCCGGGGGCTATGCCCGAGATCCGCTTGGCCGTCAGCGGCACCAGCGGCCACATGCCGCCGATGACGGGGGCCGTTGTGGCCATGCTTAAGGAGAACCTGGGGCTTGAGGTACTGGTCGAGCAAGTGGAATGGGCCGATTTTTTGCGGGATATGAATGAGCATCGCTATCAGGCCTTTTCCGCGGGTTGGGTGGCGGATTATCCCGACCCGCAAAACTTTTTGGACATCCTCTTTCACAGTCGGAGCGCACAGAACCACACCGGCTACGCAAACGCCGAGGTGGATCGCCTGCTGGAGCTGGCGCGAGTTGAGGAGGATGTCGATGCCCGCCTGGAGTATTACCGACAGGCGGAGCAAAAGATCGTCTTGGATGCGCCGTGGATCCCCCTGACCCACGGCTTGAACCATATATTGGTCAAACCCTATGTGCAGGGCTACCGAGCCAGTGCCGGTTTGTACCCCTGGCTTGCCGATATCTCATTGAAATCTGAGAAGTAGGAGGCTTCCGGCGGTTTCGCCAGGACATCCCCATTCCCATTCTGGAGGCAGTTCACGTTATGGTACCGATGTTGCAGGTGAGAAATCTCCGCACCGAGTTTCACACTCAAGATGGTGTGGTGCATGCCGTCAACGGAGTGAGTTTTGATTTGAATGAAGGAGAGACGTTGGGCATCGTGGGAGAAAGCGGCTGCGGTAAAAGCGTCAGTATGCTCTCCATGATGCGCTTGATTCCCCAGCCGCCGGGGCGTATCGTCGATGGCCAAGTCCTTTTTCAGGGGCAGGACTTGCTCAAGCTGAGCGAGGAACAGATTCGCAACGTTCGCGGCAACAAGATCGCCATGATCTTCCAAGATCCCATGACCTCGTTGAACCCGGTGTTGACCATCGGGCAACAGATCAGCGAGGCCATCGAGTTGCATCTGGGCATGGATAAGGAACAAGCCCGGCGGCGCACCATCGAGCTGTTGCGCATGGTCAATATCCCCTCGGCCGCCGATCGCGTCGACGATTACCCGCACCAATTCTCGGGCGGCATGCGCCAACGGGTGATGATCGCCATGGCTCTCTCTTGCAACCCGCAGTTGCTCATCGCCGACGAGCCGACGACGGCGTTGGATGTCACCATCCAGGCCCAGATCGTCGATTTGATCAAGGAGCTGCGCGATCAATTGGGCATGGCCATCATCTGGATCACCCACGATTTGGGTGTGGTTGCCGGCCTGGTCCATCGCGTGCTGGTGATGTACGCGGGCTATATCGTCGAACGGGCCGAGGTGCACGAGTTCTATGCCAATCCCCGGCATCCCTATTCGCTGGGCCTGCTGGGTTCTTTGCCCCGTTTGGACGCCGTGCGCCGCGAAAAACTTACCCCCATCGAGGGTTTGCCCCCCGATCTTATTGCCTTGCCGGTGGGCTGCCCTTTTTATGAGCGTTGTGCATATCGGATTGGCAAATGCCAGGAGGAGAACCCACAACTGCGGGTCGTCGGGCCGGATAATCACGAGATCGCCTGCTGGGTGGATATCGACCGGAAAGGTAAGGCGAGATGAGCGAGCAAGACAATGTGCTGGTGCGGGTTGAAAACCTGAAAATGTATTTTCCTATCACGCAGGGGATCGTTTTTCAACACCACATTGGCGACATCAAAGCGGTGGACGGGCTGACGTTCAATATCTATCGCGGCGAGACGTTGGGCCTGGTAGGAGAGAGCGGCTGTGGTAAATCTACCACGGGCCGCGCCATCCTACAGCTTTACCGCCCCACCGCCGGGGATGTCTATTTTGAGAACGAAAGGCTGACGACGCTCAAGGGGGAGCGGCTGCGTCGCATGAGGAGGCGCATGCAAATGATCTTTCAGGATCCTTACGCCTCGCTGAACCCGCGCATGACCGTGGGCAGCATCGTCGGCGAGCCGCTCGAGGTGCACAACCTCCTGACGCCCAAGAAACGCCGCCAGCGGGTGCAAGAGCTCTTGGAGATCGTCGGTCTAAATCCCTATTTTGTGAATCGTTACCCGCACGAGTTTTCAGGGGGCCAACGCCAGCGCATCGGCGTGGCCAGGGCGCTGGCCGTGCAACCCGATTTCATCGTTTGCGATGAGCCGATCTCGGCCCTGGATGTGTCGATCCAGGCGCAGATCATCAACCTGCTGGAAGAGCTCCAAGCCGAGTTCAAACTGACCTATCTGTTCATCGCCCATGACTTGTCGGTGGTGCGGCATATCAGCGACCGCGTGGCGGTGATGTATCTGGGCAAGATCGTGGAGCTGACCGATCGCGCCACGCTATATAGCAACCCGCTTCATCCCTATACGCAGGCGCTGCTTTCGGCGGTGCCCATCCCCGATCCCGCCGTCGAAGATCGACGTAAACGCATCATCTTGCAGGGCGATGTGCCCAGCCCGGCCAACCCGCCCCTGGGCTGCAACTTTTCCACGCGCTGCCCCTACGCCCGTGAGGAGTGCAAGATGGTAGAGCCCGAATTCCGGGACGTGGGGGGCAATCATTGGGTGGCCTGTCACCTCAAGTCGGATTGAGAGCCATTCCCTACTGCCGATGCGTGGTGGGGCCACTCTGTATTAGCCGGGGGAGCGTAGACATCAGGCCGCGCCGCGCGGCTTCACGCGCAAAAAGAGGACGACGATGGCCGTGAGGACGGCGACCAACCCGGCGGACAAGCCAAGGAGGATCCCCTGACGATAGGGTCTGGGGTATTCGAGCGCCAAGTCGGCAATGTGGCTTCGGGCGGCGAGATCGAGATTGCTGTGCAAGCTGGCACGAAAGCCGGGCGACGGCTTGACCGGCGAAAGGGCGCCGCGTACGATGCCCTCCAACTGGTCTAGTTCTTCTTCCTCCAGCGGCGATATATCGCTACCGGCCCCGACGCTGAAAGGCAGCTCTAGATTCTCCACGGCGCGCCGCACCCCCTCTAGAGGTTTCATCCAGCGAGTCTGGTGCGTCATTCGAACTTGATGCCTTTCTTTTCCATTTCTTTACGCATTTGTAGCAGTGTGCGATGATAGAGCGACTTGATAGCGCCCTCGCTGCGGCCCATAATCTCACCGATTTCGGCGTTCGACAGGCCCTCGGTGAATTTCAACACCAACAACTCTTGGCGCACTTGGTCCAGTTCGCGGATGACCTCTTGCAACAGGCGTTCATCATCCTCCTGTTCGGCCAAGGCTTCTGGCCGCTCTTTGGCCAGGCTCTTGTTGGCCAGCTCATCCAAAGCCAGCACAGGGCGGCGCGTGCGATCGCGATGAAAGTTGGCCACCAGATTATGGGCAATGCGATAGAGCCAGGCCGAGAAAGGGACGCCCCGGTCGTCGTAGCTGTCTAGGTGCGCAAGGGCCCGGTAAAACACGCGCGAGGTGAGATCTTCGGCGTCGTGCACATTACCTACGCGGTGATACACGTAGCTATAGATGCGCTCGACATAATGTTCATAGATCTCGCCGAATGCGCTGGGATCCTTTTTGGCCGCCTGTATGCAGGCCTGTTCATCCCATTCGGTCATTTGCGCTCCCAAATCGCGCTCCAGAGATGGTAACACCGCGAACAAAAAAGGGTTGCGTTCAGTCTAAGTCTGCGCCCCGCCCTGTCAAATAGGGGATTGACAATTTCTCACACTCGTGCTATCTTATGCCTAACAGACACTGAGAGAGTGTGCACATGCGAGTGGATGCTCTTGAGAATAAACGAATGGTTGAGCGCCAAGACGCGGTGAGCGGCGTCTCGGGTTCATGGTCTGTGCGCGGCGCCTTTTGGTTTTATTACTATTATTATCCTCGCGGCCTGGCAGGAGGCGTCGCGCTACTTGGGAGAGGCGGTTAATACCAGGCAACCGCCAAAAGAAGAGAAAAAGAGCGTGGAGCCTCAAGCCCCACGCTCTTTTTGTTGGTTCACTATGGCGCATCGAGCCGAGCAATGACACCGAGGAAAGGATGGACGCAGGGATGAGCACTCGAGGAGTCCGCGGCGCCACTACCGTGGCTTGCAACGAGGCCGAGGCGATCCTGCACGCTACAACCGAGCTGTTGCAAGAGATGGTCGCCGCGAACGGCATTGCGCCGGAGGATATCGCCGGTGTCTTTTTCACCGTTACCGATGATCTGGATGCCGAGTTTCCGGCCAAGGCGGCCAGGCTGATGGGCTGGGAGCACGTGCCCTTGATGGACGCGCGCGAAATCCCGGTGCCGGGGAGCCTGCCGCGTTGCATTCGGATCTTGCTTCTCTGGAATACCGAGGTTCCCCAGCGAGAGATTATCCATGTGTATCAGCGAGGAGCGCGAAACCTGCGCCCCGACTTGGCCGGGCCGAGCCCTGTCGGGCGCCATGCGCACGCGCGTCAGGAGGGTGAATTATGATCGTGGTAATGAAGAGTGGCGCCGCTCCCCATGAAATACAGGGCGTCGTCGATCGGGTGAACGAGCTGGGCTTCCGCGCCCATCTGTCCGTCGGCGAAGAGAGGACCATCATCGGCGTCATCGGCGATGAGCGCCCGGTGAATGAGTCGATGTTCCGGCTGATGGACGGCGTCGAAAAAGTCGTGCGTATCCTCAAGCCGTTCAAGCTGGCCAGCCGCGATTTCCATCCCCAGGATACGGTCGTGCCCATCGATGGGGTATCGGTGGGAGGCCCCAGGGTGGTGCTCATAGCCGGCCCCTGCGCGGTCGAAGACCGCGAACAGTTGATGGAAACGGCCTATGCGCTCAAGGAGATGGGCGTGCACATCCTGCGCGGCGGCGCCTTCAAGCCGCGCACCTCCCCATATAGTTTTCAGGGGTTGGGCGAGAGAGGGTTGGAATTGTTGGCAGAGGCCAAGGCAGAGACCGGTCTGGCCATCGTCACCGAGGCCATGGCGCCTCAGCAGGTGCCGTTGGTGTGCGAGGTGGCCGATATCGTCCAAGTCGGGGCGCGCAATATGCAAAACTTTTCCCTGCTTCATGCCGTTGGCGAGGCCGGCAAGCCGGTGTTGCTCAAACGGGGCATGATGGCTACCATGGAAGAGTTGCTCATGGCCGCCGAATATGTGCTCTCTCACGGCAACTATCGCGTTATGCTTTGCGAGCGCGGTATCCGCACCTTTGAGACCTACACGCGCAACACGCTGGACATCAGCGCCGTGCCGGTGCTCAAGCAGTTCACCCATCTGCCGGTGTTCATCGATCCCAGCCATGCCACCGGCAACTGGGAATGGGTCACCCCGCTGGCTCGAGCGGCGGTGGCGGCGGGGGCCGATGGTCTGATCATCGAGGTGCATCCACACCCCGACAAGGCCCTTTCCGATGGCGCCCAGTCGCTGCGGTTGGATCGTTTCGCCGAGTTGGTGGAGGAGGTCCGCGCCGTGGCTCAGGCCGTGCATCGGACGCTGTAGGCAATGGAAGAGCGATCATCCGCGGCCAACTCGCCCGGTGAGCCAAGCTTTAAGGATGCCCAAGTTACTATTGTTGGGTTGGGGCTTATGGGGGGGTCTTTGGCAGCTGCGCTGGCTTCGACGCGCGCCTGTCGGCGCATCGTCGGCGTGGCTCGACGGCGCAGCACGCTGGCCACTGCGCGAGCTTGGCGTTTTATCGACGAGGGCACGACCGATCTGGCTGAGGGGGTCGGCCATGCCGATGTGGTGGTCTTGTGCACGCCAGTCAACGACATTATCGCCAAGATCAAGGGCATCGGCGCACTGCTCAAGCCGGGCTGCGTGTTGATGGACGTGGGCAGCACTAAACGGGCTATCTGCGCCGCTATGGAGACGCTGCCCGAGCATGTCCAGCCGGTGGGGGGGCACCCGATGTGTGGTAAAGAGACGTCGGGGCTGACCATGGCCGAGCCCTCGTTGTATCAAGACAAGGTGTTCGTCCTGACGCCTCTGGAGCGGACCTCGCCCCAGGCGTTAGGGCTGGCCTACGAGCTGGTGCAAGCGGTGGGGGCCAGGCCGTTGTTGCTCGACCCTGCCCGCCATGACCGCTTGGTGGCCATCATCAGCCACCTGCCCTATATGATGGCCGTGGCGCTGGTCAATGCGGCCGATGCCCTGGCCCGACAAGATCCATTGGCCTGGACGCTGGCCGCCGGCGGTTTTCGCGACACCAGCCGGGTGGCCGGGGGCAGCGTACCAATGATGATGGACATCCTGCTCACCAACCGCGAGCCGGTGCTGGGCACGCTGTGCCAAGCACGCGAGCAGATTGATAAGCTCATCAACTGTCTGGAGCGAGGCGATGACGTGGAGCTCCAGGCCTTGTTGGAAGCGGCCCGCCGGCGACGCACGGAGGTATATCGATGACCAAGCCCGAAATGTGCCAGATCATTCGGAAATTGCCCGGC
>JACIWY010000145.1 GCA_014360745.1 Chloroflexota bacterium | reverse complement strand
GCATCACTGGCAATCCGGAGGCACTCACGCCAGCCGAGTTACATGGGCGCGCCTGGGAAATCGTGCAACTCCGTTTTTTGGAAGCCAAGCAAGCGGCTAGGCTCCAATACCAGGGGCTAGCCGGCACAGGAAGAACCTCTACAAATGTCAAAGAGGTCGTTCCGGCTGCCTACCACGGCCGAGTTGAGGTACTATTTGTGGCCCTCGGCATTCAGCAGTGGGGGCGCTTTGTCCCAGAGACCAATACGGTTCATTTGAGGCCAGAACCGACGCCCGGGGATGAAGACTTGTTGGATTTGGCCGCCATTCAAACCGTGCTCAACGGCGGAACTGTTTACGCCGTTGAGCCAGAAACCGTGCCCGACGGCGCATCGTTGGCTGCTATCTTTCGTTTTTGAAACAGGCCAGGCGCATACGTCGGCGGACAATCCTGAACATAATAAGGGGCAATGCTGGCCTGAGACGTGAAACCTATAAAGGGTAGAAGAGCGCGCGCCCGTGAGATATTGTCAAATGTTGTGGATCGATCAGGCGGCGAGTTCCTCGGTGTCTGAAAGTTCTTTGATGCGATGGACATCAACTGCGACTCCATCCTCAAACTGAACGCCTGCGCGCGCCAGGGCCAAGCCAGCCGCGGCGAACGTCGCATGTAGGGCGGCAGGATGCGGCTGCTGAAGCGAACCTCTGGCCGCCGATCGTTCACCCGCGGGGCCTTGATCTTGATCGCCCCCGCCCCCAGATGCACCGTGCGCTCTTGAGCGCTGCCATTACGAACGACCAGGGCGTGCCCCTGCTCATCGCGCAGGTGGCGCAGCCTGCTCACGTACTCCTCGACCTCAAGCTCCAGCGCTTCGGCGATCATGTGCCATGCCCCTTCTCGGGCCAACTCGTCCAGCGACAGACGCACCTCTGGCGCTGTGCTTTGGGGATCATCTGTGGTAAGCCTGTACATGGCGTATCCTTTCCTCGGCATCTTGCCGATCGGGTGGGTTTAGCACCCCCGAGGATACGCCGCCTCCCTTTCAGGAGTCAATCCACAACTTTTGGTTATACCTCTACATTCTGGCTTATCCGTGAGCGATTCAACATTCTCTCTATCCAATTATTACTTACCGATATTCTAGGGCACGTGGAGACCATCTAGATCCTTGCTCCCCAGACTTTATGCGAACGCCCGGCCAGCAGATAAACGCTCACCCAAGCGGCCCCACGCGCACGTCGTCGCAGCCCAGCCGCCCCACATCAATGAGCAGCGCGATGGCTCCGCCCGTCAGGGCGCCATCCTCTGCCGCCAAGATCTCCTGCCCATCCACCAGCCCGCGCAAGAGCGGGCCCCGCACCTGCAGTTCGAGGGCATAGCTTTTGTAGAGTTCCCAATCAAAGGGCGCCTCGGCCAATACGTGAGTTCCATCCAACTCGCGGATGAGCTGGGCCTTGCTGCCCTGGGTCAGGCGCAGAGCGTAGTAACGCCGCAACCCCTGCACCCGCGCGGCGAGGCCGAAAGAGTGCGCCAGGTGCGGCGTCAGGCGGGCGCTCACGGAATAGTCGCCCCATTCGCGCGTGCCCTGGATGAACAAGCCCACTCCCTCGTTCTGAATGAGCCGATAGGTATGCTCGCGCCCGGTGACGACCGACCAGCACGCGCGCACCCAGGCATCGACCCAGCGCGTGCCGTTGTGCTTCGGCGGAGCGAAAGCCACATCGGGCACGCCATCCCAGGTCAACCAGTCGAGGTAAACGGCGCCATCCACCCGCCCTCTCGTGCCCTTGGGGGCCGCGATCTCGAGGCCCACATAGGCAATAGGGCTGCCGACAGGCGCCTCGACCGTCCAGCCCAGCTCTTGGACGACACCGGGCGCCAGCTCGACCTTGGGGCCGGGGATGAGCGTGGGCACATCGTCGGGGCCAAAAGCTTTGACGCATAGCCGCGCCTCGACCGGGCCGCTGTTATGCTCATCGGTCGATACCCGGGCGCGTAGCCTTTGGCCGGGGTATAAGGTCGGCGAGGCCACCACGCGATAGCCCGTGGCGGGCTGGAATTCGGGGTAGGTCTCGCGCCAGACCCGCGCCGGTCGGCCGTCGGCCAGGGCGTGAAGGCGAATGGCCAGGCTGCGCAAGCCGCTCTCGGAATGCCCGGCGACATTTTCCAGCCGGGCCACGCCCCGTTCCCCCTCCTCGGCTTGAAAGCCCTGCACCGCCCCAGGAAGGTCAAAGTGAAAGCGCGCGCCCCCCTTCGGCGCCAGCGGAGGCTGGCCGGCCAGCGCCCGGCCGATATTGACCACCTCATAGGCCTCATGCAGGGCATCGGTGACGGTGCGCCCGCCATCGGCGGTGGGCAGATACATCCGGTCGGCCACCGGCCCGCGCAAGTCGGGGCCAGCATCGAGGCCGGCCAGCCCGTTCTTGATGCCCATGATGCAGCCCACATTGCCCGAGTTACAGTCGGTGTCCCAGCCAGCGGTGTTGACCACCGTGAGCGCCCGCTGAAAGCTGTCGTCCGCGTAGAGCAGGGCCATGATCACCAGGGCATGGTTGGGCACCATATGGCAATTGCCGCCGTATTTGTCGTACCCGTAATTGGCCACCACGCGATAAAAACAGTCGTACCAGTTCTCGTATTTAGCCCGCCACTCGCGCAGGTCGTCGATCAAGCGGCGGATGAGCGAATCGGCCGGGATAACCGAGACCCCCACGTCGATCAATTGTTCCATGTCCTCTTCGACAAAAGCCTGGGCCTCGATGGCCGCGATCACCTGGGCGCCGTGGATGGCCACACCGTCATGGCTGACACTGGCCGCACGGCGGGCCAGGTCAGCGGCCTGTTCCGGGTCGCCGGGGGAGATCATGCCCCAGCCGTCGATGAAAATCTGGGCGCCGATCTGCTCGGCCACGACCTGGCCGTTCAGCGCGATGGAGCCACTCTCCGGCGCCTGGATACCCGCCTTGAGCCGCAGATAGGCGGTGTGCTCGGTGGAATTGCCCATGCCGCCCCACCAGAGCACGGTGCGCTCCTCGATGAGATAGTTCAACCAGGTCTGGCCGATCTGCGCCGCCGTGAGGGCCAGGGTATTGCCATAATCTGGCATGGCCCGCAGGAAGGTAAAAGTGCCCGAAATGTCGTCATCGCTGACGATCAGCGGCTTGCCCAGTTTTTCATGGACGTAATACTTGATCTCGCCCAACTCGGCGAGGATACGTTCATGGGGCCATCCCTCAAAGGGCCGCCCAACATAGACGCCGATGATCTTGCCCAGAACACCGGCGTAGACACGTTCTGCATAATCTTGAGGAATAGTAGCCATTTTTTGCCGTCCGTTTCTCCTCAATAGTTCTTACGCCACCATCACCGGCAGCGAGAGCTTGGTTGTATTCGTTAATGTTTAATGCCACCAAGCCCACGATGCAGCCCTCTATCATACCTTTAAGGAGGCCTTGCGATCGCAAGAATCCTTAGCCCATCTAAGTAGCATGGGAGGCCCTTCGGTAGCTCTGAAGTTCCTCCTCAGATAACTCTTCGGGAGGAACAAGGGCATAATGTTTCTCCTCGCTAATCAATATCTCCCCACCTGTTTCAACAAACGAAAAGATGGCGATCGCATTTGCTGAAAGAAACTGGGCAGCCAGTGGCAACACGATCAGCGTTGGAAATTTGCTACGACACATGGCCAAATCTTGTTGAATCTGTATAGTGCCGATCCGTTCATTTGCCCCTTTGGCCTGTACAGGGATTACGAAATGGGCCCCCGACTTGTTCACGCCGATATAAATTTCATCCGTTTCCACTTGGCCAATATGATCCACAAACGTCCGTAGATGGTTCTGCAAGGAATAACAGGTCAACCCTGTGAATATGTCCACCAACCTGTTATACCTGATCTTGGCCAACAGAGCTTGTTCATCGCTCAGTGCGTATTTCTCAATGACGCCGGGGGTCGCATTGGGGAGTTTGATAACGGCAAGGTGCTCTCGGGGTGTAATGGTCGCACTGGCGGACAACACAAACACATACCGAGACCGCCCGGCAGGTTTGATGATCCATTCTTTACCCTCCGGTGCCTCATGACGTATGGACTCGGGCAAAGGCACCCTGTAACGGAACGAGTAAACGATGTCCCCAAGATTCTTGGGCAGCCGAATACCCAGATCGCGGGCGGCTTCCTGGAGCTCGAAGCGCTCAAAGGGTACTTGCTCAGCGCCGGGTGTATAATGCGCAAAGAAGACATGTTCAATAAGCCGGCTGTATCTGTTTGTCTTCTCCGGATTCAATCGAGTTCTCCTGGCCAGGTAAGGATCAAGACTTCTTCTCTCAACTCTTCCTGGGTCGCCGTGGCGAATCGCGTGCGAAACAGATCGATGCGCTCGACCTGATATCCGATGCGCGCGGCGATATCGGCCAACAAAGCTCCTGTTCTTATCATGATCCGCAGATAAGAGGCCTGATCTCCGACGACATAAGCCAATTTGGCCCCTGGCTTGAGCACAGGCCGGAGCGATGTGAGATGTCGAGCCATGCCGCCAAAGTAGAGCTTGGTCACGCGCGAGTAAAGACGCTCAAAACCCGATGTTTTGCCAAGCTCTTTGCGACGACTCTCGATAGCTTCGGCAAGCTGAAGGATTTCCGGAAAATCTTGAATCCACAGATCGTCAGTATCCGCTTTATAGACTCCTCGTGTATTCGACCTCATAAGCTCTCGCTTATAGGTGCGAAGCTCTTTTTGGCTCTTGATGAATCCAAGCAGGACGGATTCCAAACGAGTGGTCCTGGTATAATCCTTCTCGTTAGGATATGGCGGAGAGGTGATCACCGCATCCACCGATTGCCTAGGGAGAAAGATGTCGATAGCCCTGGAATCGTTCAGGTAGACGACCGATTGGGGATAGCTATCTCGCTGGGCTAAGGATACCAAATCATCAGCTATGGCATGAACCTCGTGCAACCAGGGCAAAACCACAGGCGCATCGTCTTTCACTTTGCCGATGCCCACCTCCGGGCCAAAACGCAGATTGCTGATGGAAAAGACGAGCGCCTTGGCGAGAGCTAACTTGAGATGGGGATAATAGGGGGTGGAACCATATGCTTCAATTCGCGAGAATAGGGCCAGGGTTTTGCGCAAAGGTAACGGGCTGATGGAATCCTTGATCAGTAGCTTTTGGCGACTTGGCTCGAGTTGGGGTAGATCAAGACTCTGCAAATTACCCTGGAAAGGAAGGTTGTCGTTGATCCCCTGTGCTTCGAAAGTGGCCAGAAGACTGTCAGCAATATCTTTGGCCGTTCGCAACAATTCATGTGGATCGATATTCCAATTTACCTTCGCCGAGCTAACAAAATGACTGAACGGATGGGCCTCGACGCCGATCGATTGGAAATGACCGAGTTTCGCTTCAACAAGTGTGGTGCCGGTTCCACAAAAAGGATCCAGAATGACCGCATCTGGCCCTAGATTGAATTCCCCAAGATAGCGCCTAACTAAATGGGGAGGAAAAGAGAGTACAAATCTGTACCATTCATGGATTCTACGATCTTGTTCCTCAACCGAGTTTGACCCATTCCCAAGAGCGGATCTGGGCAAGAGAACGTTTGCGTTGAATCCCGGTAACGGCTGCTGAAGAAAAGCGCGCATCAAGCCTCACACACTATCCACCATCCGATAATCCTAAAGATACCCTCGTCTACAAGATCCGGCAACTCGGCATGTATCGAAAACCTGGTAGCCCAAGGGCAAGGCCGGAGATCTACAAACATCCCTTGGTTCCGCTGGATCCCGGAGATCAATCCACCCGCAACCTTTGGAATATCTCCTCTGGCACCTGCCGTTCGCGCATGTGCTCGCGCAACACCTCCTCCAGCCGGCGCACCTGCGCCGGATACTCGGCGGCCACGTTCCGCTCCTGACCGGGGTCGTCGGGGCCGAACAGGAGGTCGGCGTGCACCTCGCCCCAATCGCGCCCCTCGGGTATGCGCCAGACCGGCATCTCTACGCCGGGGATAAAGCGGCCGGCGACTATGTCGGGCACCACAAACTCGTCGGGCGGGCGGCGACGTGCGCGAAAGCTACGGTCTAACACCTGCATATCGTGGGTGTATTCATAGAGCGGGCCTCGAGAGGGGTCCTGAGCGCGGAGCAATGTCCAACCCTCGGAGCGCACCGCCAACCGCCCCCCATAGTAACCCGATACGGCGTGGTCGCGATGTTCCCGACGCTCGCCGCGCAACACCGGCGCAAAAGAGCGGCCGTGGAGCCGTGGCGATCCGGGCACGGCCAGGCCCATCATCTCCAACAGCGTAGGGTAGAGGTCGATGGTTTGCGTCATGGCCGAACAGCGAGTGCCCCCTTCGCAACCCGGCCAATATAGAATGAGTGGGATGTGCACCAAGGTATCATAAACGGGGCACTGCGGTTTGCCGATCCAGCCGTGATCGCCTAGATAATGGCCGTGATCGGTGGTGAGCACCAGGATCGTATCCTCCCACAGGCCGTCCTCGTCCATGGCATCCAACACCCGCCCGAGCCAACGGTCGGCCATGGTCACTTTGCCGGCATACTGCGCCCGCACCCAGGCCAACTCCTCGGCGGAGAGGGCCGAGGGGCCACGATCCACCCGGCCGTAGAGCGGCCATGGGCTATAGCGCCGATAATCGTCCGCGGTGTACATGGAACGATAAGGCTCTGGGACGTGAAACGGCTCATGAGGGTCAAAGGCGTCTACGTGCAGATACCAAGAGCCGCGAGGGCGTTCGTGGCGCAACCAGCGCGCGGCAGCGGCCAGGGTGCGCGGGGAGAAAAAGTCCTCCTCGCCCTCGAAATCTTGGACGTTACGTATATAGATCGGGGCATCGTGCGGGCGACGCTCGAGCAACACCCGCGCCCAGGCCGGCGGCTCCTCCACCGGTTTGAGGCGATAGTTATCATGTTCGTGGCCGCGCACGGCGAGGTAGCCGTCGAAATCGTATTCGTACGAATGCGCGCCCCACTCGAAAAAGTGATAGTGATCGGTGATGAGCTGCGAGGTCACCCCGCCGCGTCCCATTTCATAGGCTAGGGTGCGGTCCCACGGCTCGAGGGGGCCCCACCAACGCCACCAGAACTCTTCGCTGCCGGTCCACATTTCGCGTCGGGCGGGCATGCAGGGCACCGAGCCGGCATAATGCCGATCAAAGACCACCCCCTTGGCGGCCAATCGATCCAGGTTAGGCGTTTGTACCCACTCGTTGCCGTAGCAAGGCAAAAAGTGGCGGTTGAGGGAATCCAAGGTGATATAGATCAAGTTCATGAAGACACCCCTTCACGAAGCGAGGTTGATCGCCTTTTACCTCCATGTCATGACGCCGTCAAGCGTCGCCGGCCGGCGAGAGCCGGGCCTCCAGGCCTGGTATCAAGCCTCTTTATCCCCATCTTGGCCCAGGTTGTCCACAGGCGGCCAGAAGTTATCCACAACCTTTATCCACAGTGTAAACTTGTTTGTCTTTGGCCTCGGCAACGTTTTTGACAGCCTCTCGCCCGGGCGGTATAATCATCGCTTGCCAAGATCGGGAACTCTTAGAGTGAACCGGTCATATGTCGATACAGTTCCCGGAGGTTGGGTTATGTATGCGGTTGTGGAGACCGGTGGAAAACAATACAAGGTCGAGGTCGGGCAGACCATCGATGTGGAGAGGCTCCCGGCTGAGATTGGTGATACGGTAACGCTAGATCGCGTCCTGATGCTCGCCGATGGCGCCGAGGTAACCATCGGTCAACCGGTCGTCGAGGGTGCCCATGTGTTGGCGACAGTCGTCGATCATGGCAAGGCCGATAAGGTGATCGTCTTCAAATATCGGCCGAAGGAGCGTTATCGTCGCAAGATCGGCCATCGTCAGCCGTACACCCGCCTTCGTGTCGATCAGATCGAAGTATAGAGTTGGAGGAGAGAAACCATGGCACACAAAAAAGGAGGCGGCAGCACCTCCAATGTGCGCGATAGTGAATCGAAACGCCTGGGTGTCAAGCGCTTCGATGGGGAGCTGGTTTCAGCTGGCTCCATTCTTGTGCGCCAGCGGGGCACGCGCATCAACCCCGGCGTGAACGTCGGTTGCGGAAGGGATTATACCCTCTTTGCCAAAATCGACGGCTATGTAAAATTTGAGCACGAGACCAAAAACAAGTAGCGCGTCTCGGTTTATCCGGAGAGGGTCTAGCATGAAGAAG
>JACIWY010000144.1 GCA_014360745.1 Chloroflexota bacterium | reverse complement strand
TGCGCCTCCGATCCGACCCATATATAATTCGGGCACAACGATCTCCTCATCCTGTCTTTTGTGGCTTGCCGTGAGAAGATCGCCGAATGGGGCCATGGTGGCCCCGCTGTCAAAGGAGATAGCCGATGACCATCGCTCGCCTTGTACTGGCAACGGTGATCCTCATCGCCGATGTCTGCGCCGTACGCGCCCGCAGCCTGGTGCGTGCAGCTCTCGCCCTCGCCCTGGCCAGCTCCTGCCTCGCCCTGTTATTCTTTACCTGGAATGCCCCCTATGCAGCGAGTATTCAACTCAGCGTAGGCGCCGGCGTGGTCAGCACCCTGTTCATTCTGGCCATTAGCCTCGTCGAGTCGATGCGCGGAGGAGGCCGATGAGGATCGAGCACCCCATCCGCTTGCTGCTCCTCTTTATCGCCTTGGGCGCAGGCATCGTTATCAGCTTCCTGCGGCCCTCCCCTGGGGCCAGCACCACCCTCGGTTTTGGCGATGCCTTATGGTTGAATCGGCGCACTGATCTTTTGTTGCAACTGGCCCTGTTGGTAGTGGGTGCGTTGGGCATCCATGCGCTTTTACCCGGCGATGAGGAAAAGGATACCGATGAACCCTTGGAATGAGCACCTGACCCCTTTGTTTATCCTGGCCTTATTGGGCGTCGGCGCCTGGTGTCTGGCTACGCGCAAACGGGTGATCAAACAAGTGATCGGCCTGAATATCATGCTCCATGGGGCGCTGCTTGGCATTGTGGATGGCGGCGTGCGCCATAAACAAATGGAACTTGCCCAAAGCATGATCATCTCGGCCTTGTTGGTGGAGACGATCGTCTTGGCCGTCATCCTGGCCTTGGTGATCAATGTCTACCGCTACCATCCCGAGGGGTTGGTAGCTGACCTCGACACCTTGAAGGGATAGGCCCATCATGGACGCCCTCTTGCCGGCCCTCTTGATAGCCTATCTTTTTGTGGGGGGAACCTTGCTTCTGCTCTCTTGGCGGATGCCTTTACCCTCATGGCTGCGTCGGGGCCCATCGCTGCTGTTGGCCCTGCTTTCTACCGCGCTTCTGACCCGTGTGGGGCGCCCCCCCGTCGCGCCAATACGCTGGATCCCCTCCTTGGAACCCGTGGCCTTGGCCCACCAACCGACGGCTATCTACCTGATCGTTCTGCTATGCTGGTCCTTATGCCGGGCCCTCGATCCTCGGCCCGAGCGTTCCCCTCCCGGCCGTTATGGCAACCTTTGGCCGGGCCTGGCCTATCTTTCCTGTGCTTTCGTCGTCGCGACGCTTGCCGTCGATCAATTCCTGGCCCGCGCGGCCTTATTAGACCTCCTCGCCCTTTGGATCGTTACTGTATTAGCCCTCTTTGCCCTGCCCTCTCCCTTTGGCCGTGAATCGTTGCAAAACCTGTTGCTGCTGCGCCTCGGCGACCTGGCCCTGCTGGCCCTGGTGCTCTCCATCTGGCATGCGAGTGGTACTTTGCATATCGATAGCAGCATCCAAAGCGTCGCTGCGGCTCCTGCTTCGGTCCAGGCGCCGATCGCGCTATTCGCGCTGTTGGCTGTGGCCGTCAAAACAGGGCTTCCTCCTTTTCACGCCTGGGTGCGCGCGGCGATGAATCTGCCCTCCGGCATACGAAGCTGGGTAGTTGAAGCTACCTTGCCTCTGCTCGGCGTCTACCTTTTGTATCGTATGCGCCCCATCCTGCTTTCTTTTGATTATCCGCCGATGGCGCTCGTCGGCGCTTTTTACCTAGTTTGGGGCCTCGTTCGCCTGGGGCGAAACGGCAACCGTGCGGCCGAGAGACACATCGCCTGGTTCACGATACACGGCGGACTTGGCTTTATCCTGGCCGGAAGTGAAGCCATGAGCGCTTACTTGCTTTCCTTCTTGCCCTTCCGACTGATCCTGGGCATCGTTCTACAAGCCGGCCGGATCGATGTGGCCCTGCCCGTCTCGGCCGGATTGCGAGGGAACTTGGCCGATCCCCCTCCGCGTCGGCGCTCACCAAGAGGTAGGCTCGCCGGGGCCCTGGCGACGGTCCGCGCCTGGGGCCAACGCTTGACCATGCTCTCGGAACCGGATCCGTTCATTGTTTCCCTCACCTGGGTAAGCGAGGGCGTGCTATCGCTCTCTGCCATGGTGCAGAGATTGCATACCGGCCGGCTTCATCGCTACCTTCTCTGGGTAATAGCCACCCTGGTGGGGGCCCTATTCTCCGCCATCTGGCTCACAGCGGGTTGGAGCTAACGCGATGACGAGTATATTGCTGACACTTGCCTTGAGCCTGCTCTGGGGCGGGGCCATTGTGATCGCCTTATTGACGCCGCAACGCCCGCTGCGCCACATTCAGGGGCTGGCCCTCCTGCTGGTCATCCTGGCGGCCGTCGCCTTTCTCGTCGCCGCCACCGGCAGCCATGGCTGGGCCATTTTCCAAACGCCCGCCGAATGGCTGCCGAGCTACCATTCCGGGCTGCGGTTACGGCTCGATCCCGTGTCACTCCCCTTCGCCCTGAACGTCCTCGGCATATCCGTCGTCGTCTTGGCCTATGCTTGGGGATATTTTCAGGGGCCAAAGCGCCCACATCTGTTATATGCCCTGTTGTTGGCCTTCGCGGGGGGAATGCTGGGCACCTGTTTGGCCAACGATGCGCTCCTCTTCTTCATCCTCTGGGAGAGCATGCTCATATCCTCTTGCCTGTTGTTGGCCGGCTGGGGAGAAGGAGATCGGGTGCAATCGGTGACCTATAGTTACTTTGTATTTACCCAGTTCGGCTCCTTGCTCATCTTGGCAGCCCTCACTTGGCTCATAGCCGCCACAGGGACATCCAATCTGTCCATTATAGGCGAGCGCTTGCAGACTGTCGGCCCTGCACAACGGAACTGGTTGGCCGTGGCGATGTTGCTCGGCTTTGGCGTCAAGCTGGCCGTGGTACCGCTCCATGTTTGGCTGCCCGATGCCCACACGGTCGCGCCGATGCCCGTCACGATCCTGCTGGCCGCCGCGATGTTGAGCATGGGCGCTTACGGCATAGTGCGTTTCCCGCTCATCCTCTTCGGCGTCGAAGCCCTTCGCCCTCTCGAACCTTATCTGCTGGGGACCGCGCTTCTTTCACAGGTGTACGGTGCGCTCATGTGCCTGATCGTCCACGACATCAAGCGCATCGTGGCCTACTCGAGCGTGAGCCAGATGGGCTACGTTCTTTTCGGCCTGGCGACGCTCTCGGCCGAGGGCATCGCCGGCAGCATCATGCATGTGCTCAACCACGGGGTGCTCAAGGCGTTGCTCTTTATCAGTGTGGGCATGGTGATCCAGAGCACAGGCCGGCGACGGATCGACGAGATCAGGGGGTTGGCCAGCTTGTTGCCCCGCCTGGTCGCCATCCTGCTGGTGGCCGCCGTGGCTATGGCCGGGCTTCCGCCCTTCTCGGCCTTTCATAGCGAATGGCTTATCCTGTCGGGCGGCCTGGAATCGGGCTACCCGCTGGCCGGCTACCTAGCCTTCGTCACGCCGCTGCTCACGATAGGTTATGGGCTGTGGCTCGGGTTGCGCCTTGCGATAGGATCGAGCGCTACCGAAATACAAATCAAGCCGATCCACCCGATCGCCCGCTGGGCGGCGTACGGGCTTCTTGGCGTAAGCTTGATCGAAGACCTGTTGCCGGGGCCGCTTTACCACCTGGCCCAGGCGGCTGCCGACGTCATCCTAAAGGGGACGGGCCCATGATAGGCGCGGCGCTTTTTCACCCGATGATGATCCTCGGCCTCGGCGCGGCCCTGGTCTATCTCCTGGCCCGCCTGTGGAGCAAACACAACGCCCTTCTCGCCGGCGCTACCACCTTGATCCTGGCCCTGAGCCTTTTTGCCCAGCTTGTTCTCGGCCGCAATTCCCGGCATATCCTGGCGTCGACGGCAGCAACTTCCACTTGGGCGCCCATTGCCCAGGAGCCTGGAGCCATGTTGGTGTCGGGCGTAGCGCTCGCCATCGGGCTGGCGATTGCCCTCTATTCGGGGCGCTACCTGGCCCTCGATCGCCGCTACGAGGACTATTATCCGCTTCTATTGCTCCTGCTGGCGGGCGTCTTGGGCATGGTGGGCGCGATGGATCTGTTCACCCTTTATCTCTGCGCCATGCTTTCTAGCACAACCTCTTATGTGCTCGTGGCCTTTCGTCGGCACACGGATACGGCCATCGAAGCGGGATACAAGTACGCCGTGCTGGGGGGAATGGGCTCCATGTTGCTTCTGGCCGGGGTGGGGCTGATCTATCGTAGCGTCGGCACGCTGAGCCTGCCCCTGGCCGAGAGGCCGACGGATTTGTGGGGCCTTTGGGGCGCGAACCTGATCCTTTTGGGCCTGTCCATCAAGGGCGCCGTGTTCCCGGCGCACACCTGGCTCCCCGACGCCCACGGACGGGCGCCGAGCAGCATCAGCGCCCTTCTATCCGGCATTATTGTGCCCAGCTACCTCTATGCCCTCATTAAAACAGGGTTGGGCATCCGCCTGAGCCCTTCTTTCTTTGGCGCTCTTTTGGTCGTCGTCGCCTTGGCGACCATGACCGTGGGCAACCTCCTGGCCCTGCGCCAAGTGTACGGCAAAAGGCTCCTGGGCTATTCGTCTGTGGCCCATATAGGCTATATGGCGGCTGCCTTTGGGGTCGGTTTGCTGGCCGATAATCCCAAGCCGATCTCGGCCGGCCTGTTTCTCCTCGTAGCCCACGCCGCGGCCAAGAGTTTGGCTTTTCTTTGCAAAGGGGTGTTCCATTTTTACTGCGACGCCTCATTGGTGGAAGAATTGCGCGGCATGGGCCATCGCACGCCGATCGCCGGTGCGGGCTTTGTCCTGGCCTTGGCCGGCCTGGCCGGAGTGCCTCTCTTAGGCGGGTTTATGGCCAAGTTCGGCCTGTTGGCCAGCCTGATCACGACACCCGTCGGCATCCCGGTCGTCGCGGGGGTGCTGCTGAACAGCTTGTTGAGCCTGGGCTACTATTTGCCCCTAATCGGCCATGTATTGCGCGCGCCGGCCGAGAACGAGGCGCGAATTCGGGTTTCGCACTGGATGCAAGCCCCCATCGTGGTGCTGGGCATGTTGGTGGTGATCACAGGAGTGGCCCCCGAGCCGCTGCTGCGTTGGACCTATGCCGCGGCCGAGTTCTTGTTGAGTTGGAGAGGGAGATGAACGCAAACATCGCTTGGCTGCCGCTTTTGGGCGTAGCCCTCTTTGCCGCCTTCGCCTGGAGCTTACACCGGCTGGGAGGTAAGTTGGGCGCCTCAGGCCCACATACACCCGGCAAATATCTGCCCTATGCCTGCGGCGAAGACCTGCCCCGCAGGGAAACACGGCTATCGTACCAACGTTTCTTTCGCCTGGCCCTGATGTTTATCGTGGTGCACATGGCCACGTTGGTCATCGCCCTGTTGCCCATGACTCTGGACACGCGCCTGGTGGCCGCGCTGTATCTGGCCGGCGTCGCCATCTGTGTCGATATCCTAGAGAGGAGATAAATGAACGCGACGATGGAGCGTATCGTGCGTTGGGCACGTCGGCGCTCGCCTTGGGTGCTGCATTATAACAGCGGGGGTTGCAACGGCTGCGATATCGAGCTATTGGACGCGCTCACGCCCCGCTACGACGTCGAGCGGCTGGGTATCGTCAAGGAGGCCTCGCCCCGCCATGCCGATGTCCTGGTCTGCACCGGCCCGGTGACGCTCAAGTCGCGCGACCGGTTGTTGCGCATCTATGAACAGATTCCGGAGCCCAAATGGGTCGTGGCTGCGGGCGCCTGCGCCTGTTCAGGAGGAATGGTGGCCGATACGTATAACGTGTTGGGTGGCGTCGACCAATTGTTGCCGGTGGCGGTGTACATTCCCGGCTGCCCCTGCCGGCCGGAGGCTATCATCGCCGCTTTCGTCCGTCTGTTGGAGTTGATCTGATGCCTCATATCATCGCGCTTTGGCAGGAATTGCAGGCCCGATTTGGCCCGACACTCTCGCCCCTAGAGCCACATGGCACCCATGACTGGGCCACCGACGTGCCCGCGAGCACTTTGTTGAACGTCCTTACCGCCTTACAGGAACGGGGCGCCCTGCACCACCTTTCCGCCATTACCGCTACCTCCCGCGAGGGCGGCTTCTGGCTGCTCTATCACTTTTGGGCCGAGAGCGGGCTGACGCTTCGCGTGCGCGTGGAGGAGGACAAGGCCAACATCCCTTCGTTGCGCAAGTTCTGGCCGGTGGCCGAATGGTACGAACGCGAAATCCACGATCTGTTCGGCCTTGCCTTTTCCGGATACCAGGCCATCGAACCCCTGCTCTTTTCGCCGGAAGAAAGCCGCGAGCCGCCGCTGCGGATAAAAGGAGGCGTCGAGTGACGGCAATGACCATACCCGTGGGGCCACAACATCCCCTGCTCAAAGAGCCGATCTCCATTACCCTGGAACTGACCGGCGAGCGCGTGATTGGGGCGAAAATCCACATCGGTTATGTCCACCGCGGCCTGGAGGAGCTGTTCCGGCGCCGCAGCTACACGCAAAACCTGGCCCTGGTGGAGTGCATCTGCGGCATCTGCTCACACGCCCATACGACCGCGTACTGCCAGGCGGTGGAAGATTTGTTGGGCATAGAGATCCCCCTCCGGGCCGCCTATCTGCGCGTGTTGCTCTGCGAGTTGGAGCGCATTCATAGCCATCTATTATGGCTTGGGGTGCTGGCCGAGGCCATCGGCTTTACCACCATTTTCATGTACGCTTGGCGCGATCGAGAGATGATCCTGGATATTTTGGAAGAGCTATCCGGCGGGCGCGTGGCCCATGCGGCCAACGTTATCGGTGGGGTACGGATCGACCTCGCGCCCGATCAAATTCCTTCCCTATCGAGACGCCTGCGCGAGTTTCACCGCGAGATGGACCTTTTTCGCCAGCTCGTGGAGCGAGACCGCTCGTTTCATCGGCGGACCCAGGGGATAGGGATCATGGATCTCGACACGGTGCACACTTATGGCGTGGTGGGGCCGGCGGCCCGCGCTTCGGGCTGCGCACTGGACATACGCCGCGACGCGCCCTATGCCGCCTATCCGCGATTGGCCTTTGAGGTGATTACGGCGCCGGGCGGGGATGTGTGGAGCCGGGCGTTGGTGCGCCTGGAGGAGATGGCCCAAAGCGTGGGCATGTGCGAACAGGTCCTGGCCACCTTGCCCGGCGGACCGCTTCAGGTGCGCACACCGGCTCGCATCCCGCCTGGAGAGGCGGTCTCGCGTATCGAGGCGCCACGCGGCGAACTTCTCTATTATATATGCTCGGATGGCAGCGAGCGGCCGCAACGGGTCAAGGTGCGCACCCCTTCGCTGCCGGCCTTGAGCGCGCTGGAACACAGCCTGCCCGGCTTGCACACAGCAGATATTGCCGCCGTCATTGCCGGCGCCGACCTGTGCATCGCCTGCGCCGATCGTTAGAGGGAAGTATGGACATCTTACAAGCTCTGCTAAAATTGCTGCTTTTCCCCGGCATCTTGTATCTGGTGATCATGGCGCTGTTGTTAACCTGGTTAGATCGCAAGTTCGTGGCTCTATGGCAGGGGAGAATTGGGCCACCGCTCTACCAACCCCTGGCCGATTTGATCAAGTTGCTGGCCAAGGAGGACATCCTGCCGGAAGGCACCGATCTGATCACGGCCACCGCTTTGCCCTTGGTCGCCCTGACCAGCACCATGACCGCCAGCCTTTTGGTGCCGGTAGGCAACCACGTCGTGCACAGCTTTGAGGGAGACTTGATCGTAGCCCTCTTTTTGCTGAGCATCCCCTCGCTGGCCTACTTTCTGGCCGGTTGGGTGACGCCCAGCGTCTACGGGGTGTTGGGCGGCAATCGTTCGCTGCTGCAATATTTTACCTACGAGGTGCCGTTGCTGTTGGGCATGGCTGGGCCGGCGGTGTATGCCCGCTCGTGGAGCGTCGCAGCGCTCATGGATGCCCAGCGCGGTTACCATTGGCATCTGATGGTTTTGCCGCTCGGCTTTGCCGTGGCACTGGTCGGCCTGCTCGGCAAGCTGGAACGGGTGCCCTTTGACATCCCCCACGCCAAATCTGAAATCGGCGCCGGCCCTTTGACCGAATACAGCGGCCGCAAGCTGGCGCTCTGGAGGCTGAGCAACGCGCTACAGACGCTGGTGGGCATCAATCTATTAGTGGCCGTCTATCTGGGCGGTGCAGATCGCATCTGGGGTCCCTGGGG
>JACIWY010000143.1 GCA_014360745.1 Chloroflexota bacterium | reverse complement strand
GGCGCCTTGGCGCCCGACCATGGCGTGCCCCCCAAAGACCCCTCCGCGCGCGACCTGACCATGGTCTGGTTCACGCCCCATGAGCCCTATTACCAAGGCACGATCTTGCGCCACGATCTTGTGCCAGACCGCGAATACGCCGGCCGCGATGTGTTCGCCGAGTTGGCCGAGCCGACGCGCCGCCGGGGTATGAAATTGTACGCCCGCATTTTGGAGGGCTTTAGCCGCGAACTGCCCGCGCGCCTGCCGAATTGGTCCAAAATCTTGAGCATCGATGTCTATGGTCGGCCGACCCACTTGCCCTGTTGGAACCACCCCGATTACCGCCTTTGGTGGCTTTCGACCGTCGAAGATCTGTTCAAGAGCTACCCCCTCGACGGCTTTAAATGGGGCTCTGAACGAAGCGGCCCACTGACCAACGTTCTGCACGGTGCCTATCACGGTGGCGATGTGCCCAACTGCTTTTGCGAGCATTGCCGGGCCAAGGGGCGAGCTCTGGGGATCGACCCCGAACGGGCGCGCGAGGGTTTCCGCCAACTCTACGAATTGGTGCGCGCCGTAGAGCACTCTGAGCTCCCCGAACCTTCTCGAAGCGCGGATGCCGGAGAGGCACGCATCCACGCCCACCCCCATCCTGCGTTGACGGACGGCCTCCTCGTCGCCCTCCTGCGCCTCTTTCTCCGCTACCCCGAAATCCTCGCTTGGGAGAACCTTTGGCACGAATCGCGCGAGGAGCTCGCCAAGGCTATGTACGGCACCATCAAACAGATCAAGCCCGAGGCACAGGTAGGCTGGCATCTGTACCACAACGGCGTGAATTGGTTCCTGTGGCAGCGCGCCGAATTCGACATGGCCCGCATGGTGCCCTACTCCGACTGGCTCAAGCCGGTCGTGTACCACGACATCGCCGGCCCCCGTTTGCGCCGCGACATCGCCCACCTGCACAGCCGCATCCTGCGCGAGCTCTCCGAAAAACAGATCTTGCACTTCCTCTACGCCGCACTCGGCTGGGATCCGGCGCTAGAACCCGACCTCGACGAGCTCATGGAACGCGGCCTTTCGCCCGATTTCGTCTACCGCGAGACGCGCCGCGCCGTCCAAGCGGTGGAGGGGCAGATCCCCATCTACCCGGGCTTGGGTTTCGACATCCCCTGGGACGGCAACTACTTTCCCAGTGAACCCGAAACAGTCTACCAGGCCACCCTCAAGGCTTTCGAGGCTGGCGCCAGTGGCCTGATCGTGTCGCGAGAATACGATGAAATGAGATTGGATAACCTACGCGCCGTCGGACGCGCCGTGCGCGACGCCGAAGCGGCCGGATGGTAACAACTTGAGAAGGAGGCAAAAATGGGCAACAGACTGGCGGGCAAAGTTGCCTTGATCACCGGATCAACATCGGGGATCGGGCGGGCCAGCGCCGAGCGTTTTGCTGAGGAAGGGGCCATGGTGATCATCAACGGCCGCCGTTGCGAGCTGGGCATGGAGGTGGCGCGCGGTATTCGCGAGAGAGGTGGGCAGGCCGAATACCTAAACGCCGACGTGAGCGACCCCGCTCAAGTGCGCTCTTTGGTGGAATTGGCCGCAGACACCTACGGTCGGCTGGATATTCTAATGAGCAACGCCTACTCCGGCCGCAGCGCCAGCGTCACCGAGCTCAGCGAAGAGGATTGGGACTATGCCTTCGCCGTGACGGTCAAGGCTGCCGCCGTGGCCGCCAAACATGCTATCCCCAAGATGATCGAGGCGGGCGGCGGCTCGATCATCCTCACTTCTTCGGTGCAAGGTTATCTGGCCGGTCCGCATAGTGCTACCTACAACGCGCTCAAGGCGGCACTCATCAACCTGGCCCGCCAGATGGCCGTCGATTATGGCCGGTATAACATCCGCGTCAACGCTCTCTGCCCAGGGCGCATCGTCACCGAGGCCAAGGTCGAGATGCTCGAGGCCAACCCGGAGGAGGTGCGCCGCCAACAACTGGTCTACCCGCTGGGTAGGCCGGGCACTCTACGAGAGGCGGCCGATTGCGCCCTCTTTTTGGCTTCCGACGAATCTTCATTCGTCACCGGCCACGCCCTCGTGGTAGATGGCGGCCTTACCGCGCAGCTCCAGGACGCCACCGGCCGCTACGTCGATGCCTGGTGGATGGAACGCTTTCAGGCCAACCCATCCTTGTAGGCGGGAGACAGACGGAGCACAGTTGGAAACTCGGCCTGACGCGCCATAAATATATTGGAGCAAGCGCTAGCAGGAGAGAAGCCCTAATGAAAATGAATATCATCGCGGAGGGATTGAGCGATCCTTACGCCCCCCGCTATCATTTGATCGCCCCGGAGGGCGCCGCTCGCCCTTTTGATCCCAATGGCGCCCTCTTTTGGAAGGGACGCTACCACCTCTTTTACATCTTTCAAGACCCCGCCCTACCCCACGGGGGGCATTGCTGGGGGCATGTCTCGTCGGCGGATTTGCTCCATTGGGACTATCACCCTACCGCTCTGGCCCCCGCTCCCGGCGATCCAGAGATGGGCATCTTTTCCGGTTGCGCTTTGCTCACCAAGGATGGCGTGCCGACGCTCGTCTATCACGGTGTGGGCGCCGGGACCTGCCTGGCCTTTGCCGAGGATGACGACTTGATCCGCTGGCGCAAGAGCAAGCACAACCCCGTGATCCCCATTCCCCAGGAAGGCGATCCTGGTTGGGGCGTGTACAACGTGTTTGACCCCCACGCCTGGCTAGAGGGCGACACTTATTATGTCATCCTGGGGGGCAAGGTCAAGCCGCACAACCTGTACGACACGGCCTACCTTTTTTCCTCCCCCGATCTGCTTCGGTGGCGCTACCTGCGCCCCTTTTACAACCCCAATCCCCACTGGACGGGAGAGGAAGAGGATTGCGCCTGCCCCGATTTCTTTGCCCTGGGCAACCGCCACGCCCTGCTGTGCATCAGCCATCCATGGGGCGCGCGGATTTACCTCGGCCGTTGGGAGACACGCGAGGGCGTCGGCACGTTTGTGCCAGAAGAGCACCTGCGCATGAACTGGCCCGGTGGCCCCTGCTTTGCGCCGGAGAGCCTGATCGACGATCGCGGACGGCGCCTCTTTTGGGCCTGGGCGCTGGATCAGCGCGCCGGCGAGGGGTTGGTGACGAATGCCTTGGGCGTGATGACATTGCCGCGCGCGCTGTCCCTCGACGAGGCCGGAAGGCTACAGATCGATCCGCCGGTCGAGTTCGAGGCCCTGCGCCGCGAGCCGCGCCACATCGAGGGGTTCATGCTGGGCGACGGCGAAGAGCAAAGGCTGGCAGGGATCGCCGGCGACACAATGGAGCTGAGCCTGGTCGCCGAGGTAACAAAGGGCGGGCGTCTCGGCCTCAAGGTGCGCGCCAGCCCCGATGACACTGAGGAGACGATCATCCTCGTAGATACGGCGGCCGGCACCCTCGCCATCGATACCCGACGCTCGACCCTCGCCAGCAACGTCTTTCAACGGCACCCCATCGCCCGCGGCGATGTGCCACAACAGGATGTCCGTGTGCAGACAGCGCCTCTTCACCTTGACCCCGACGAGCCGCTGCGGTTGCGCATCTTCCTCGACCGTTCCATGTTGGAGGTGTTTGCCAACCGCCGCCAATGTGTGACCCAGCGCATCTATCCGACGCGCGAGGACAGCCTGGGTGTGGCCCTGTTCGCCCAAGGCAGCGCGGCTACGGTGCGGTCGGTCGAGGCATGGCAAATGGCACCAACACCTCTAGGCTGTCTCTAACTGAATCCGTATCTATCTTGGGCCTCATCGTGCCTCAGACACGAAAGCGGTTAGTGCCTCGCCGCCGTCACCCAGGCCCCAAACACCGGATACTGGCTACAGATCACCTCCAAATAGGCGGGCCGCCCCTCGGCATTGGCCGCCAGGGCGCGCCGCAGCGCGGGGATGATCTCCCCCGGCTCGGTGACATCCTCGGCATGATAGCCAATGGCGGCCAGCGCGCGGTGCATATCGGCCACATCGTGCTCGCACACCTCGCAGGTGTAGGGATCATGCCCCGCCCCCCAAAAGCCAGGGCCGTAGCCGGCGAAGCCGCCGTTATTGATATGCACCGTCGTCACGCCCACTTGGTGGCGCACCAGCGCTTCCATGTTGCCCAGCATATAACCCACGCCGGCATCGCCGGTGACATTGACGCATTGCCAGTCAGGATGGGCCAGTTTAGCCGCCATGGCCGCCGCCAGCCCAAAGCCCAACGTCGACACATTCCCCCAGCCCATAAAGGTTCGCGGGGCCACCGCCTCGTACACGGTGGAAAGTTGATCCCGCGTGTTGCCCGAGTCGTGCGTTATGAATGATTTGAGCGGGTCTAACACGGTGCGCAGGTCGCGATAGACGCGATAGGGATTGATGGGCGTCTCATCCGCTTCCATGAGCGGGCGATAGCGCGCCATCATCGCCTCTTTGACGGCCTGGATTTCCTCTTTTACCCCGGCGTCGGGCCTGCCTCGCCCACCGGTGCGCACTTTTATCTCCTCTATAAGGGCCTGCAAGGCAAAACGGGCATCGCCAAGCAGGGCATACGCGCTGGGATAATGGGCATTGAGATCGACCGGGTCGATAGTGCAATGAATGATCGTCTTGTGCTCGGCATCGGGGATGACATGACGAAAATGGCCCCCACCCAGGCTGGTGCCGACGGCCAGGATGAGGTCGCAATCCCACAGGAACTTGTTCGCCAGCTCGCCGCGCACGCCGACGGACAACGGATGATTCTCGGGAAAGGCGCTCTTGGCTTTGAGCGTGGTCAGCACTGGCACGTCGACCAATTCCGCCAGGGTTCGCAGCTCCTCCAGCGCGCCGGCGTAATAGATCCCCTCTCCCACATAGATCAAAGGGCGCTTGGCCGCCAATAGCGCCTCGGCAGCGGCCTGCGCATCGGCCCGATCGGGCGCAGCACGCCACCCCTTGACCGGTCGATAAGGATGGTCATCTACATCATACTCGCCCAGGCCCCGGGGCATCGTCACCAACACGGGGCCAGGCCGCCCCGTGCGCAAAAAGGTAAAGGCGCGGCGCATGATCTCCGGCGTGCGTTCGGCCACGTCGATGTGCCCTATCCACTTGGTGACCGAGCGAAAGCCGAGGTCCATATCATACCGCCCTCGCCCTTGTGCGCTGACGGGCACGCCGTCCGAGATGCAGAGCACCGGCGAGGAATCCTCAAAAGCCTGGGCCAACGCGCCGTAGGCCATCTGCAAGCCGGCGGGGTTCAGGCCGCCCATGACTGTACAAACGCCGATCCGGCTGCCCCCCGTGATGCGCGAGTACGCATCGGCCACCGCGACGGCATAGCGCTCGTCGCGCATCATGATCAACGGGACGCCCTCTTGGCCCAGGGCATTGTTGACACAACACACCGGGAAGGTGGAAACCCACTCCACCCCCTCGGCCTTTAAAATGCGGGCCAATCCGTTCGCCGCGGGAATCTTCATCGAACTCGGCTCCTCTCCTGGGATGCAAGCAACACACAAACGCAAATCATGCCCATTGTATCCCAAGCCACAATCGAGCGCCAGCCCCGGAGCACAGGCGGTCCCGCCTCATCGATCGCCGGCTTGCTTGGCACAATCCCCTTTTTCGCGCAATATACACCAAGCCTTGAATAGACCTTTAACCAAGGGAGGGGATCGGCATGAACAAACTGGCCGTGATCAGCGCGTTCTTGGGCGCACAGCGCAACCGCTACATGAATTATCAACCCGATCGCGACCTGGCTGAGCGTATGGCGTTGGCGGCGCGCATTCCAGACCTGGACGGGCTAGAACTGGCCTACCCGGGCGATTTCGGCGATATGGCGCTGCTCAAACGCCTCCTGGCCGAGCATGGTCTGGGCATCGCCGCCGTGAACTTTCGCTCGCGCCGCACCGGCAAATGGTGGCGAGGCTCCTTCAGTGCCGAATCGGCCGCCGAGCGCCAAGAGGCCGTGGAAGACCTTTGTCGGGCGATGGACCTCGCCCAGGAGCTGGGATGCCGACGTATCACCACCTGCCCGCTGAACGACGGCGCCGACTATATCTTTGAGCTGGACTATGCGCGCGCCTATGACGTCGCCGCCGAGGCTTTTGCCACAGCCTGTGCACATGCCCCCGAGGTGCGTATCTGCATCGAGTACAAGCTGAGCGACCCGCGGGCTCGTTGCCTGTTCGGCACCGCCGCCGAGGCGGCCATCTTTTGTCGGATCGTCGGCGCCGACAACTTGGGCGTTACGTTGGACGTCGGCCATGCCCTCTATGCTGGCGAACGCCCTGCCCAATCGGCGGCGCTGTTAGCCCGCGCCGGGCGCCTTTTTTATGTACATTTGAACGACAATGACGGACGCTGGGATTGGGACATGCTGCCGGGCGCTTACCACCTTTGGGAATTTGTCGAATTCTTTTACGCCCTCAAAAAGCTGGGCTACGATCAGGATTGGTACGCCTTTGACGTCTTTTCCAAAGAGATCGACGTGGTGGCCAACTTTGCCGCCGTCACCCAGCTCACCCGCAAACTCGAAGAGATCGCCGAGCGCATCGATGCCGAGACCATGGAGGAGCTGTTGCGCCAGCGCAATCCGGCGCAAACCTTGCCCTACCTCTATTCCTTGCTATAGAGTGCTCCTTTCTTGCGCCGTCCGCTCTCCCAACCCGAGCCAACCAGGTTTCTAACCGATCCCGGCCGTTCGCCAACTTTTGTTGTTGTATAATAATTGTAAACTAGCATATTGAGGGAGGCTATCCATGGCCAAAGTTGCGATCAACGGGTTAGGCAGAATCGGCAGAGCGGCGTTCAAGATCATCCTTGACACCCCAGGAATCGAGTTGGTGGCGATTAACGATATCGTTCCTGTCGAGAATTTAGCTTACCTGCTCAAATATGACACGGTGTACGGCAAATATGCCAGATCGGTCGGCGTCGAGGATGGCGAGCTTGTCGTGGATGGCAAGCATTACAAAGCACTCCGCGAGCACGAACCGGCTCGGCTGCCCTGGGGCGAACTGGGCATAGATATCGTTATTGAGAGCACTGGCGTCTTTGAAAGGCGAGAGGATTTGATTAAACATCTGGATGCCGGGGCCAAATATGTCATTCTCTCTGCCCCCGCCAGAAGCGCCGATGTGCCGACTATTGTACATGGCGTCAATACCCCTGAGGGGCGTTCTCAGGTCATCTCCTGCGCGAGCTGCACCACCAACTGCATCACCCCTGTGGTAGAGATTATGGGCCGCAGAATCGGCATCAAGAAAGCCATTATGACCACCGTCCATGCCTATACCTCGACACAGTCCATTGTGGATTCGCCCAGTCGCAGCTTGCGTCGTGGTCGGGCGGGCGCGGCCAACTTTGTGCCCACCTCCACCGGCGCGGCCATTGCCACGACCCGCGCTTTGCCCCAATATGAGGGCAAATTCGACGGCGTCGCCGTACGTGGTCCGGTGGCCTGCGGTTCTCTCGCCGATATCGTCTTTGTGACCGAAAGGCCGACGACGGTGGACGAGGTTAACCAGATCTTTCGAGAAGAGGCCGAGAGCGATCGTTACAAAGGCATCGTCGGCGTAACCGACGATCCTTGGGTTTCCAGCGACATTGTCGGCGATCCACGGGCCTCGGTCATCGACCTAGAAATGACCCAAGTCGTGGACGGTGATCTGGTCAAAGTAATGAGCTGGTATGACAACGAGTGGGGTTATGCCAGCCAACTCGTGCGCGAGGTGGTCTCGGTGGCCAGGTCGTTGGAGTGACATGCGAATTGCTCCTTTTCATACCTGCCGCCAACGGCAGGCCGCCGTGAGAAACCCTACAGGTACGACGCCAAAACTAGGCCTTGCTTGAATCTCTCCCCCTCCCATGCTACACTGCGCCCACATGGGGAGGGGAAAGAGTATGCGTATTCTGGTATTGTCTGACATTCACTCGAACCTGGTCGCGCTCGAGGCCGTTTTGGCGGAAGTGTCGGCGTTCGACATGATCTGGTCTCTGGGCGATGTCGTGGGCTATGGCCCGCGGCCCAATGAGTGCATCGCCCGCCTGCGCGAGTTCGAACATATTGCCATCGCCGGCAATCACGACTGGGGGGTATTAGGCAAGGCCGACCTGGGTATGTTTAACCCCGATGCCCGTCAGGCCAACCTCTGGAACCGCGCCCAGCTGAGCGAATCGTCGCGAGCTTATCTCGAGGCCCTGCCCGAGACGCGCGTCGAGGGGGATTTCACCCTTGCCCACGGCTCTCCGCGCAAACCGATCTGGGAGTATCTCCTTTACCCAGACGTGGCCAAGGAAAACTT